>JAQIBQ010000112.1 GCA_027859005.1 Prolixibacteraceae bacterium
TAGTTAATTTATCATTCAAAGGTTTAAAATGTTGAATAATGCGTCTAATTTCCCCTTCCAAACCGAATTGTATTCCTCCTTTTATAGAAATGATCCTCTTATTTCCTTCAACAGTATCATCTGGGTATCCAGCTTGTATTAGTGGTAGTTTATCGGTGTATTCATTCAGTGCTTTTAACCTCATGTTTAAGCCAGGCGTTATAAAACCTCCAAGATATTGATTTTTGTTGTTTACAAAATCGTAGGTAATTGCAGTTCCTGCATCAATAACCAGTAGGTTTTTATTGGGATATAATTTATTAGCTCCAACAGCAGCAGCTATTCTATCCTTTCCTAATGTTTTTGGTGTGCGGTATAGATTTTCAATTGGAAGTATTGTTTTGTGATTGAGTTTTAAAACGAAATCTATTTGTTCCTTGAGAAGAGTGATTATCTCATTTGAATTATTTTTGACGGAAGAAACAATGGCACTTTTAATTTTGGGATATTCCTTTTTCAGTTGAAATAAATCATCTGAATTAAATGTATCGGTAGGGTAGCTTTTCAAAAGTTTTTCTTTTTTGAAAATCGCTACTTTCGTTCGGGTATTGCCAATGTCGATAATTAGGTTCATGAAACGGTATTACTCTTTTATTTTTTGGCTAATATCTAAAGCTATTATTGAATGAGTTAAAGCTCCAATGGATATGAAGTCGACACCTGTTGCCGCAACTTCCCTTACTCTTTCAAGGTTCATGTTACCTGATGCTTCAACTTTTGCTTTTCCATTAATGAACTGAACAGCATCAGTCATAGTTGCATTATCCATATTGTCAAGCATTATTATATCTGCGCCAGCATTAAGTGCTTCTTTAACCTCTTCCATTGAAGTTGTTTCCACTTCAATTTTTATTTCAGCAGGAATGTTTGGTCGTATTGCTTTTACCGCATTTGTGATTCCGCCAGCAACACTAATGTGATTATCTTTAATCATAACCATATCATATAACCCAATTCGGTGGTTTGTTCCACCACCTGCTTTTACGGCATATTTATCAAGTAATCGTAAGCCTGGTACAGTTTTACGTGTATCAAGTATTTCTGTTTTGAATTCTTTAATGGCATCAACATATTTTGCAGTTTCTGTGGCAATTCCTGACATGCGTTGCAGGAAGTTTAGTGCTAAACGTTCACCAGTTAATAAAGCCCGATATGCTCCTTTTATTGTACAAATCAGATCGCCTGATTTTGCTTCTTGTCCATCGTTTATTTCAATATTAAATTGCACATTTGGATCAAGTTTTCTGAATATCATTTCAGCCACAGGCAGGCCAGCAATAATTCCATCGGCTTTTGCAATCATTATAGCTGTTGTTTGTGTATCGGATGAAATAAGTAGGTCAGTAGTTAAATCACCGGTATTTACATCTTCATTCAACCCTGCTTCAATTATGGGTTCTATTGCTTTTAAAAAATCTTGATTCATGCTCATTTTCTTACTTTTTCGAATATTGGTTCCTGATTTCGTTGTTGTACAATGTGTACTTCCAAATTTGGGTTAGGTGATGGGAAATCTTCACGTACATGACCTCCTCTGCTCTCCTCTCTAATTAATGCAGAACGTGCAATCAGAAAACTTATATCGGCAATGTTGTTAATTTTTGCAAAATTATATTCTTCTTTTTTATCTCTAAATAGGTCGTGAATTTCCTTTAGGCGTTTTACTGCTTTTTCTAAATCTTTCCCATTTCGAACCAAACTAACATGGTTCGACATGATGTCTGATATTTCATTTTTATATTTTAAAAATAATTCAACGTTTTTGTTTTTATATACTATGGGTTGGGTGTTGAATTCAATTTTTGGGTGAGAAACGAATTTCGATGAATTTTCAACTGCCCGTTTTGCAAAAACCAAGCATTCGAGAAGAGAGTTACTTGCTAAGCGGTTTGCGCCCATTACTCCTGTAGATGCAACTTCGCCACAAGCCCAAAGTCCTTGGATATTTGTTTCGGCATTAAGCCCCGTTTGAATACCACCTACCATGTAATGTGCAGCTGGTGCTATTGGAATTAAATCAGAAGTAATATCTATTCCTCTACTTAATATTTCGGAATATATATTCGAAAAACGATTTTTAATATACTTTGCATTGAGGTGTTTCATTGAAAGAAAAACATTATTAACCTTGTCTTTCTTCATTTGGTTATAGATTGCACTTGCCACAATGTCTCTGGGAGCTAATTCAGCCAAAGGATGTATCTTCTCCATAAATCGGGTCCCATCTTTGTCTAGCAAATATGCACCTTCGCCACGAATTGCTTCTGAGAGTAAAAATGCATCATGACCAGGAATCATCAACGCCGACGGATGGAACTGAATGAATTCCATATCAACTAATTTAGCACCAATATTCCAAGCTAATGCAATTCCGTCGCCTGTAGCTGTATAAGGGTTTGTACTACGTTGAAATAAACGAGAAAGACCTCCTGTTGATATTATGAAGATGTTGCTTTTAAAATTAATTGTCGACATATCGTCAAAGCAAATAGCTTTTATACCATAACAACGATTGTCTTTTACAAACATTTCGACTGCTTTGGTTGATTCGTAAGCAGTTACGTTTGGAAGGTTTTTAACTTTATTGACCATGAATTTGGTCAAATCTCTACCTGTTGAAGCTCCACTCGAATGCAGAATTCTACGTTTAGAGTGTCCGCCTTCAAGACCTAGCACAAATTCGCCATCCTCTTTGTCGAAATGCATGCCCATTTCTATCAACTCTAGCACCCTGTCTCGTCCTTCTTTTACAAGTATTTCAACAGAATCGCGATCACATATTCCTCTTCCAGCTGTTAGAGTATCTACAATGTGATTTTCAAATTCATCTTCAGGATCTATAACAGCAGCAATTCCTCCTTGTGCGTAATACGAATTACTAACATCAAGTTTCGCTTTTGTAATTATTGCAACACTTCCAAACTGTGATGCATAATAGGCTGCTGCTAAGCCTGCTAGTCCGCTGCCAACAATTACAAAATCGTGTTCAAGGTTTTTCATTTATTTCAATAATTGTTGCAAAATTATAAATATTCACATCAATCAATTATTTTATTTATACTTTCATGAGATTCGTCACAGAAAAACTCTATTCTAGTAAAACAGTTAAACTATTTTAATGTTATTTTGTCTGTGTAATTAATATCACTTATTCTAGTTTCTTTAAACGATTTTTTTGTAAAAATTGAAAAATAAAAATAATGAAAAGAACAATAATTATTATCATTTCCTTTGCAGTTATAGTTGCAATGGCTTTTGGTATAATGAAATATTTGGTTGCTCAAAAAGAAATGCCATCGATGCGAAAAGCACCTGAAATTGTAAGGTATGTAAAAACAGCTGACGTTAGTTATACCGATGTTTCTACCGAAGTGGTAGGGAAGGGGCGTGTTGTTGCTGTTGCAAGTGTTGATATTGTAGCAGAAGGTTCAGGAAAAATTATTGAAGGCGATGTGGCTCTAAAAACAGGTCAATCGTTTCAGAAAGGAGATGTTTTATTTTCAATTTATAAAGATGAAGTTGAGTTGGCATTAAAAGCACGTAAGAGTAATTTCTCAACAAGTTTGGCAAATTTACTACCTGATGTTAAAATCGATTTTGAAAGTGATTACACTAAAATGTTCAGTTTCTTTAATTTAATTGATGTTGAACAAGATTTACCTAAGTTTCCAAAAATTGAATCGGAACAATTAAGAATGTTTTTGGCAAGTAGAAATCTTTTGGCTGAATACTATTCGATACAGAAAGATGAATTAGCACTAAAACGTTATACCGTTTATGCTCCATTTACAGGGACCTATTCTTCTGTTAGTATGGAAGTCGGTGCTTATACAAATATGGGCGGTCGAATTGGAAACGCAATAAGAACCGATGTGGTAGAAGTTGAAGTTGCAGTGGACGCAGTAGATGCAAATTTTATTAAAATTGGAGATAATGTTGAATTTGACGATCGTTCAAAAATTGAAGGGAAAGTTGTTCGGATTTCAGGTTTTATCAACGAATCCACCCAATCTCGTATGGTATATGTGAAAATTAGTAACAAGAATAATATTCCATTGCCAGGTCAATACTTAGAAGCAACATTTTTTGGAAAAGCTTTAGAGAATGTAATGGAGATAGCTCGTAATGCAGTTTTTAATTACAACGAAGTATATACAATTGAAAATGGAAGGTTAAAGAAACAACAAATAGAAGTACATAAACGAAATGAAAGTACTTTGTTGTTTGATGGCTTAGACGAAAATACGGTATTGGTTGTTCAGCCTTTAATTGGTGTAAACGATGGATCTAAAGTAAGTCGTTTACAGGATGCTCCCAAAAAAGGAGAAAAGCAGAAAAAAGGAAAGAGTGCTAAACCCCAAATGGATTAATACCTAGGCACATGAAAAAAATAATTTCAGAATTTGTACGCTTTCCATTTTACGCAAACCTTATAATTCTTGCTGTAGTTATCGCAGGTGGTATTTCATTAGTCAACATGAAAAAATCATTTTTTCCTGAAACTACAAGTCGAATAATTCAAGTTAGTGTATTTTATCCTGGAGCATCACCAGTTGAAATGGAAGAGGGGGTTACCAGTAGAATTGAAGAAGCTATTCGAGGCATTATTGGAATTAAAGAAATTTCGTCTACATCGGTAGAAAATAGCGCAAGAGTTACCATTGAAACTACAGGAGAATACAAAATAAATGAAGTTCTTCAGGAGGTTAAAAATGCAGTTGACGGTATTTCATCGTTACCATCGGCTGCTGAACGTCCTATTGTATCAAAACGAAGATCGAGGGCAATGGCAATTATGCTTAATTTGGTACCTAGTGGTGAGATTGATATCGACATGTTAACGCTTAAGCAATATGCTCAACGTGTTGAAGAAGATTTCTTGAACTCAGGGGTGATGAGCCAAGTGGCCATTTCTGGCTATCCAGCCTACGAAATATCTGTTGAAGTTAATGAAGACCAACTGTTGCGATACAATTTAACTTTTGATGCGATAAGCAATGCAATTACGAATAATAATCAAGATGTTTCAGGCGGTACCTTAAAGTCAGAAGAAGAAGAAATGTTAATTCGACTTCGTTCAAGAAGTTCCGACCCCGATAAGATTGCCAACATAATATTAACAGGAACAAGCAATGGCGGATACATTCGAATTGGCGATATTGGTATTGTTAAAAAGAAATTTTCTGAGTTTTCTACCCGCAAGTCATTCTTAAATGGGAAACTGTCGGTATCGCTTATGGTGAATAAACTTCCTGAAGAAGACATGCAAGCCATTACCGATTGGGTTCGAGAGTATTCAAGCACCTTTAATGCACAAGGAAATGGTGTAGAGTTGGTCGAAACTCGTGCTTTTTTAGATATTCTCCAAAGTCGTTTAGATTTATTATTGAAAAACGGTTTAACTGGTTTATTATTGGTAATTATTTCACTTGCATTTTTCTTAAGCTTTCGTCTTTCGCTATGGGTTGCTTGGGGAATTCCATTTTCGTTCCTCGCCATGTTTATTGTGGCTAGTGCGTATGGAATTACAATAAATATGATTTCACTTTTTGGGATGATATTAGTGATTGGAATATTGGTTGACGATGGGATTGTAATTGCCGAAAATATCTATCAGCACTTCGAACGAGGTAAGTCTCCACAACAAGCTGCTGTGGATGGAACCATGGAAGTGCTGCCAGCTGTTTTAACTTCAGTAACTACTACAATAATTGCATTTATTCCTTTGATGTTGTTGCAAGGCTCAATGATGGAAATGATGACGCACATGGCATTTATTGTTGTGTTTAGTCTTCTGTTTTCCTTACTGGAAGCTTTCTTTATTCTTCCTGCACACATGGGTAGTAAACATATTTTGTCAAGAAAAGCACTTGAAAAGAAAAACAAAGGATTACGTAAATATCCCGACAAATTGCTGGTGTGGTTACGCGAAAATGTTTATCAGGGAATGCTAGAATGGTTATTGAAATGGCGCTATTTGGTAATCTCATTTCCAATTGCTGCTACCCTAATTACTATTGGTTTAATGCAAGGTGGGTTTATTAAAACCACACTTTTCCCTAGAGTCGATTTTAATCGATTTGAAGTAAATGTTGCATTTACTCCTGGCGATGGCGAAGCACAAACCGAAAAGTATTTAGAACGATTCGAAGCAGCAATATGGGAAGTAAATGAAGAATTAAAAGAACGAATTGGAACTGATGGAGACGTGATTGAGCGTGTTTATCGTTCAATTGGTTCGTCTTTTAGTGGGTTAGAATCGGGTTCCCATGCTGGTTCTTTGGCTGTTTTTCCAAAAGATATGGAAGACTTACCGCCTACCGATTTTGAAGTTAGTGGCTTTTCAATAGCAAACATGGTACGTCAAAAAATTGGTATCGTTCCCGAAGCGCGGAAATTTACCGTTGGCGGTAGAAACCGATGGGGGTCGCCAGTTTCAATTAGTATGCTTGGCCGGAATTTGCAAGAATTAGAAGCTGCTAAAGATGTTCTCATTACTGAACTTGAAAATATTCCGGCATTGAAAGATATTACCGAAAATATTGCACTTGGAAAACAAGAAGTTCGATTAAAATTGAAACCCAAAGCATACTTCCTAGGGTTGAATGAAGCTTCAATAGCACGACAAGTTCGACAGGGGTTTTATGGAGGACAAGCACAACGCTTGCAAGAAGGACGTGATGAATTGCGTGTTTGGGTTCGTTATCCGGGTGCCGATCGTGAAAGAATTGGCCAGCTCGAGAACATGAAAATTAAAACACCTCAAGGAGATTATTCGCTGAGTGACTTGGTCGATTATCATTTAGAACGAGGACCTGTTGCTATTCAACGCTTCAATGGATCTCGAGAAATTCGTGTCGAAGCAGAAACGGTAGATCCTTATGCTCCTGTTCCTGATATATTAGCAAAAATTACGCAAGATGTTATGCCCCAGATTGAAGCACAATTCCCTGGAGTATCGTATGTATACCAAGGTCAGCAAAAATCGAGTAACGAAGCAATGGCAAAAATTAAAAAATATTTTACGATTGCATTCTTGCTAATCATTTTTATTATGATGCTGCATTTTCGTTCGGTAAGTCAACCATTTATTATTTTGTTGATGATTCCCCTAGGTGTATTTGGTGTAATGTGGGGACATGGAATTCATGGGAAAGCATTATCGATGATGAGTTATTTTGGAATGGTTGCATTAACTGGTGTGGTAATTAACGATGCTATTGTTTTCCTTTCGAAGTACAACGATTTATTGCGGCAAGGTTATAAAGTGAAAAAAGCAATTGTTGAAGCCGGAAAAGCCAGACTTCGACCAATATTCCTAACCACACTTACAACAACATTTGGTGTATATCCTTTAATTCTGGAAAAAAGTATACAGGCTCAGTTCTTAATTCCAATGGCTATTTCGCTTGTTTATGGTGTTGCTTTTGGAACCATGTTTATATTGGTTTTCTTTCCAGTTTTAATTCATTTATTGAACGATTTTAAGGTATTTGTAAAGTACATTCTTACGGGTGTTAGGTATGAGCCTGAAGATGTAGAAGTTGCAATTATTCACATGAAGCGGAAAATAGAGGGTATGGATATTGAAGCAAATAAACTAGTAGGGAATATCGATATCGATTTTACTGATCACATGGCACATCCTTCAAAATAGAATGCAGATGAAACAATTTATTACAACAATATTTCTTTTGATTTTGGCTTTCAGTTTGAGCGCACAAAACAATTTGTCGTTGTTAAATGCGATTGAAAAAGCACTTGAGAATAACTATGAGATTAGAATACAAGAAATGAACGAACAGGTTTCTGAATTGAATAACAATTGGGGAACTGCAGGTAGATATCCTTCCATATCGGTTTCATCCAAATCAAATAATGAGAGAAATTTTAACGATACCGATAATTATAACCAGTTTCAAATTCTTGGTGGTATCAATTTAGATTGGGTTTTGTTCGATGGTTTTAAGGTGAACATTACCAAACAGAAACTCAACGAATTAGAAAAGCTAACCAAGGGTTTTACATCGGTTTTGGTTGAAGGAACTCTACAATCGGTACTATTGGCTTATTACAAAGTCTTATTACAGGAAGAAATACTTGAAGTGTATAGAGCTAACGAACAATTATCAAATGATAGGTTTGCTTACGAAAAAATGAGAAAAGAGTTGGGCAATGCGGTAAGTTATGAAGTGTTGCAGGCACAAAATGCTTACTTGGCCGATCAATCGGATGTATTCCTTCAGGATGCAAATGTTAAAGCATCGAAGCGCGATTTGGCTTATCTAATGGGGCAAGAAACCCTTGACTTTGTTCTGACTGATTCACTTCAAAATAGCTTTGAAGCTTATTCATTAGAATTGTTGGAAGCCAGTATGTTTGATAAGAATAAAACATTGTTAAATCAATACATTAATCAAACATTATTAGCCAAGGATTTAGCCTCTGCAAAAGCAAACTACATGCCTAAACTGTCGATGAATGCGGGTGCTCAGATGAGCAATTTTAATAAGAATTACGATTCAGCATTGGAAGAAAGTTCAAACTCGTCGTATGCTTTTGGAAACTTCACGTTATCCTACAGTATTTTTAATGGAGGTGTTCGTAAACGTGCAGTTCAGATTGCAGCTATCGAAGAAGAAATTGGACAGGTTGAAATTGATGAGATGAAACTTTCTTTATCGAATAAATTGGCGACTTTGCTCGACTTTTACAATGCAAGGAGAAGTATATACAACTTGAGTAACGAACGTTTAAAAGTGGCACAAATTAACCTTTCTATTTCTGAAGAAAAATTAAAAGCCGGTACTATTAATTCTTTTAATTATCGCGATGTTCAATTGAATTATCAAAATGCTGCTATTGCTCAGTTAAATGCGCTGTATAGTTTATTGGAATCGAAAACCTCAATTCAACGGATTGCAGGGCAAATTATTAGCGAAGAATAACTTAGAATGTAACATCGAAACGGGCGCGAAGACCAAGTGGATTAGCGCCTGGATTTTCGAGTTGTGATAGCCTCCAAACCACATCGACCCTGAAGTATTGGAAGAAGTTCTCCACTCCAACACTTAGTTCGGTATAGGGAATTTGTGCATCGTAAAGTGGGCGAGGAAATTCAATAATTGAATTGTGTTCATCCGATAAATGGCTCCATAGAACTTTGGCACTAAAAACTTCTCGAATTCCCATTTGTTTTAAAATTGGGATCCGATTAAATAGTAAGCCATTTAAATGATATTGTGCCATAATGCTTGCAAATCGATCGGAAACAAATTCCATTTCATCCATCATATTAAATGAGTACAATGCATAGCCTAAACTTTGATTGGTTCGGTTAATGTCTAACAATGGAAATGGAACCGTTCCTAAAGTAAATCCCGATTCTAAAACGTAATCGAATTTAGTAAGTCCTATAAAAAAATCGTGGTTAACAACCAAGCGAGCATTTAGGTACTTATCATTGAAATTTTTCAATTGATATTGACCTCCAGTAAGCCTAAAATTTACAATAGGATAACTGGTACCCATATAAAAACGGCGGCAATAATTATCTGTAAAGCGTTCGTGCCACGAAAATCGTAACCCGAGCATAATTTCGTTTGTAGTAAATTTTTCTATCGGGTTCCCATTTTGCATAAAGGGCAAAAATTCTCCAGAATAAATGGATCTGTTGTTAAAACTTATGAAAGAACTTATACCATCTTTTAATTCGTGCTCATACTCGAAACGGTACCTAATTTCGCGTGAAAGTTTATCTAAGGGTTTATTGGTGAAAATTGATGCGATCACATTGTCTTCGCCTGTAAGCATTTGGTTCTCTTTTATAAGAAAGATGCTCCTATTGTCGCCAATTTTTGATAAATCATTTCGGTATTCAGCAGTAAGTAATCGTCGGTTATTTTTTCCGTATTTGTATTTTACACCTGTACCGTATTTCCATTCCTCGTCGCGAGTACCATAACCAATGTGGCCAAATATCATTAAGTTTTTAGTGATGTTGGTGCTTGTTCTTCCTGCAAAAGTATAACGAAATCCTTCAATCCGATTATTTTTAACCAATTCGAGGTAGGGGCCTAAATCGAACAATTCACCTGGAACATAACCTGTAACAAACATTTTTGAAAGTGCATCGGCCGATTTAATTTTCCAATCGTTATTTAGAGAGTCAATGGTGGCTATGGCTTTTACTTCGGTGTGTGATAAGTCTTCTGGTCTGAAATCAATAATATCTAAGGCTTTTTTAGTGTTGCTCAATTCTGGATTAATTAATTCCCAAATATCGTTTTCATTTCCAGGTTCTATTGCTGGAAAATTTAGAAGTACACTATCGTATACCGATTTTTTATGTACTAATGCCGAGAAGTCAATATCAAATAAGGATTTATCTTTCGTGATTTTTAGTTCGGCAGTTGCTTCATTAATGTGGAAGAACATTAGTGAGTCATTTACAGGTCTGAAGGTTTGATAAATATCCCATTTGTTTACGTAATTTAGGTTTGCATTTTGAGGAATGGTAAGCGAAATTTCACTCAAAGCCCAACTCTCTTCAATAACTTTAAGGTAGCCTGTAAAGGCTAAGTCTCTGTCGTTTTTCGGTTTGAATTCCAATAGGTATTCTTTCCCTAAATCGGTAATTGTACTGTCTTTTAAATAGAATTTGTAAAATAGAAACGCTCTGTTGTTTAAGGGACTTATAAATGGTTTGTCGAACAATTCAATTACATTGTTGTAAAAATTGAATCCAATACTCATGTTATTTGAATATCCAATTATACTCATCTCTTTTAAGAAACCCAATCCTTCTTGACGTTCTGTAAGTATTTCACCCCTTTCAAAATAGGGATTCTTTTGGATAATGTTTTGAGATATTTTTTCTGAAAAGAAAATGGGTAACCCTTTTTTTATGTTGAATTGTGAATCTTCGTTTAATGCATTAACTAATATTTTAGTATAGGTATTACATGCTATTGTTATTGCATTCATTGGATCATTTCGCTTCTTTTCATCAAGTACCTTATTCATTATTATAACCGCCGGATTTTCTCCAGGGTGAATTACAATTTCATTTAATTCAAATTCTTTGGATTGGAGCAAAATATCGTAATGCTGATTTTTGAATTTATTAATTGGGATGAACTTAGTTGTGTACCCAATGGCTGATATTATCATCGTATCGGGAACAGTGTTGGTATTTATACTGAAACGACCATCGCTGTAGGTAATTGTACCTGTTTTGTTTTTTTTGAAATGAATATTAGAATAGGGTAGTGGCTCATTATTAGCTGCATCTTTAACAAAACCATCGATATATATTCGAGGTTGAGCAAACAAACTTAGAGTTGTAATGCTACATATAATGCAGAGAAAAATGAATTTATTAATCATTCAGATAAAAGTTTACGAGTACTGTTTAACATTAACCATTCGTTGGTTTTTGCCAATTTATCAAAAATTACTTTATAGATTTGTACTTGCTACAAATTAATGAATGATTTTTCATGAATGTGACGATTCGAGCTATTGAACTGAAGGAATTGAATATAATTACTGAAATTTTAAATCAGCTTCCAGAGTTTGATGCTATCTTCTATCAATCTCAATTGGCGAGCGTGTTGGCTAAAGCAGAGCATGTGTTGTTGGTGGCTGAATTTGCTGGAAAGCCAGTAGGATGTAAGGTCGCTTATAATCGTTATTTCGATGGTTCAATCTATTCATGGTTAGGTGGTGTTTTACTGCCCTATAGAAATCAAGGAATTGCAACTTCGTTATGGAATGAATTGGAGCTTCGGGCAAAAAAGAAGTTCTTCCAATCTATTCGAATGAAAACATGGAATAAACATGTTACGATGCTAAGGTTTGCTTTACGGAAAGAATTTTATATAATTGGATTTACTGAAAATGAAGATTCGTTAAAATCTAGAATTGAACTTAGAAAAGATTTTAAATAATGAAGGATACTGATGTTACTTGCATGGAATGTGATAAAAGCTTTTCGAAAAACGATTTAAAACGATCTTGCGGAAACTGTTTTGCATGCTTGTCTTGTGAGATATACATTTGCCCAAATTGCAAGGCCGAAATTGTTGTTCAGCCCATGAAAAAGAAGGCTAAGTCAAGGGGAGCTCTATGAAAAATTTAGAGCCATCATTCAATTCACTTTCGGCCCAAATTTCACCTTTATGTATTTTAATAAACTCCTTACAAATTACTAAGCCAAGCCCAGTTCCTCTTTCGCCATTTGTGCCTCTGGTTTTGAAGTTTGAATCCAAATTAAATATTTTTTCAAGTTCTTTTTTACAAATTCCTACACCAGTATCTTGAATTATAAATTTAATTTTATTCTTTAATGGAATTGCTGATAGTGAAATAGTACCTCCATTAGTCGTAAACTTGATACTATTGTTTACTATATTTCTAAAAATTGTTTCGACCATATCTTTGTCGGCAACAATCTCGTAGTTGTTTTGAATGTTGTTCTCAATTATAATATCTTTTGCTAAAGCATTGTATTTGAGTACGCTAATTGAATTTAAAACGAGTTCATTTATTTTAAGCTTTTGTGGATTAAAATTTAAACCTTTTGATTGTGATCTAGACCATTCCAGAAGATTTTCTAATAAACGATTAACCTGATCACAAGATTTATAAATGTCTACAGCATATTGTTTTTTTTCATCTGAGCTGAGCTTATCAAATGTTTCAGAAAGCAAATAAGATTGGCCAAGTATGTTGTGAAATGGGTTTCGAAGATCGTGTGCTAATATTGAAAAGAATTTATTTTTGGCTGTATTTGAAATCGATAATTCTTTTCTGGATTTTTGTAATTTATTATTGATAAGACGAATATGATGGTTCATTGTTTTAAGCTGTTCATTTTGATGCTCAATTTTTCGAGCGTGAACCTGAAGAATTCTATTATCGCGCCTTTTTTGAATATAATATACTACTAAAACAACAATTGAAACTAATGCAAATAAAAAAAATGAGATAATTATTTGTTTATGTAATTGCGACTTTTCTAAAATTAATTCTTGTTGAAGCTTTTCTGTTTTTAAATTGTTAATCTCATTCTCTTTGATGTTGATTTCATATTTCGTTTGTAATTCAGCATACTGTTTGTGTTTTTCCTGGTTAAATAGACTATCGTTTAAATTGTCATATAGGCGATTGTATTCAAACGCTTGTTTGTAGCTTTTACTATCGTATTTTAACTGCGCCATTCCTTGGTATGCAAGTAGAAGGACCTTGTTGAAATTGTGATTTATTGATGTGTCGATAACGCTATTGTAGTGTTTTTCAGCAACAGTGAATTTCTTTTTTTTTGATAAAACCGACGCAACACCAAGTTTTGACTGGGTTATACCCCATGTATACTCTTCATCGTTAAATCCTTTTAATGAAGCTTGATAGTAATGAAGTGCTGAATCTAAGTTCTTATTATTCTGTTCGTATAAACCACCTATGTTGTTTTGAATAAATGAATTTCTGAAATCATCTTTAGAAATACGAAATAAAGCACTTGCTTCTTTGAACGTTTTAAGCGATTGATCAATATCACCAATATTTTTATATGCTATGGCTAAGGCATTTAAAATAGAACCTAAACGAAGGGGATCGTTTATTTCTTTTGCTAATTTGATTCCTTCTTTTGCATGTTCAATTACTTTATCATGTTCTTTGGCTGAAGAATGCAGATTAATTAAATTCGTAAGTAATACAATTCGTTCAACATCGTATGATCTGTTTTTATTCTTGACTTGATTTAGTAATGCGTTTTCAAGTAGATAGTAGTGTATTGTTTTTTCATCATTTTGTTCGAAACTATATAGCAATCCTATGCTGTTTAGTGATTTAGCTATCATTAAAGTGTCGCATAGTTCTTCAAAAAGGGGAAGTACAGAATTATACAAAGTATGCGCAGTGTCGTATTCTTGTTTGTAATAAAAATAGTCGGCTAAATAATAGCTTATGTTTGCTTGTAGATATTTATTGTTATGCTTTTGGGCTTCGGTTGCACCTAAATCTAAAACTTCTTTTGCTGAATCAAGTTCACCTTTGGATATAAGTTGAGCAGTGTAATCGATATAGTGATTTGGATTTTTAATGTCGAAAGTGTCTGGAAGTATAGATGGTAAAACATCTATAGCCAATACATTAAGAGCAAGTAAAGCAATTAGTACAACTATTCCCCCTTTAAGCATAAACCCCAATTTTTTTAAAATCCCGTTTATTCACCAATTCGAAAGTAGCTAAAAATGTATGAATGCTTATAATTATTTTGTGAATAGTCGCTTTTTTTTAGTGAATGGAAAAGAAAGAATGCAATTAATCGTTTAATTAATTTTATCTTGCTATGCATATTGAAACACAAAAAAAATCTTACGATATGGATTTTAGTAAATTAGTAAATGAAAGATATTCTGTTCGAAAGTATTCAACTAAAGCTGTTGAAGATGAGAAACTTGAATTGATCTTAGAGTCAGCTCGTAAAGCACCTTCTGCTGTTAATTTTCAACCCTATAAAATATATGTGGTAAGTTCATCAAATAAGCTGCAAGCTGTAAAGTCTTGTTATCATCGTGAATGGATGGATACTGTACCTGTAGTTATTGTTGTTGTTGGAATGCACGATATGGCATGGAAACGCACAGTAGATGGGAAAGACCATACAGATATCGATGCTGCAATTGTGATTGACCATATGATGTTACAAGCAGCCGACTTAGGTATAGGTACTTGTTGGGTTTGTAATTTTGATATTGTGAAGATGCGAGAGACACTGGAATTGAAAGCAACTGAAGAGCCAATTGCAATTATACCGATGGGTTACCCCGATAGAAATGAGGTTCCCGTTAAAAAGCGAAAAGGAATTGATGAACTTGTAATTAGAATATAAAATTTAATAGGAAGGGACAAATTCAAATTTGTCCCTTTTTTATGGATAGTATTTGTGCAAATAGTTATCGAGTCTATCTAATCCTTCCTCTATATTTTCAATCGAATTGGCATACGAAAATCGAAGAAAACCTTCACCATTTGATCCAAAATCAATCCCAGGAGTAACGCCTATATGGGCTTTATCTAATATATCAAAGGCTAATTTGTAAGAATCTCTTGACAGGTGTTTACAATTTACAAATACATAAAATGCGCCAGTTGGTTCAATCGGAATTTTAAACCCCAATTCCTTCAGGCGCCTTACCATATAAATTCTTCTTTCGTTATAGATCGTTTTCATTAATGATAAATCTTCATTGCAATCATTAAGGGCAGTAATTCCACATTTTTGGGCAACAGAACTGGCACAAATGAATAAGTTTTGTTGTAGTTTCTGAATTGGACGAATAAATTCATCAGGACAAATACAATATCCTAATCTAAGACCTGTCATGGCATAGGCTTTTGAGAAACCACTAATAACAAACGCATTGTTTGTATATTCTAAAATTGAGTGTGCTTTATCATTGTAAACTAAAGCATGGTATATTTCATCTGAAATAACCATTGGTCCTAGCTTAGCAATTGCTTCCATTGTTTCAGGTTGTAGTAAGTTGCCTGTAGGATTCATTGGTGAATTAATAATTATTGCTTTGGTTTTATTTGTTATTTTCTCCGCAATTTTCTCGGGCAAATATTGAAAGCCATTCGCTGCATTTACAGGTACTTCTACAACTTTCCCTTGGGTAAATTTTATGAAATTTGAATAACAAGCATAACCAGGATTCGAAATTATTACTTCGTCGCCAGGATTTAGTAGAGCTCCTAGGACTAAAAGTATTGCTGGTGAAGATCCCGAACTCACAACAATATTTTCTGGATTCGTTTTTAGTTGATAGGTTTTATTGTAATACTCTGAAATGGTTTTTCGAAGCTCAAAATCACCCAAGCTATGCGTGTAATGAGTATTTCCATTTCGAATTGCAATGTTGGAAGATTCAATTATTTTTTTCGGTATATCAAAATCAGGTTCACCAACTTCAAAGTGAATAATGTCAATTCCATTTTTCTCCATTTCAGAAGCTTTTTCCAAAACCTCCATTACAATAAATGGTTTAATTGTATCAATTAGTTTGCTAATCATTCTTATATTGATTTGTTTTTTTATATTTAGTCTTAACTCCTCATAAAACTTAAGTGTACCGTTATTTTATGAACTGTTTTACAAATATTATTAAATGATAAAGAATTTACTAAATTTGAACACTTAATAAAAAAGATAATAATGAAAAAAATAATCTTTGTGGTTGTATTATTTCTATCATTAGGAATAATTAGAGGGAATGCGCAGGTTCAATTAATGCCTAATTTGGTTTCAACTCAGGAGTTTGTTACAGCTAAAGATATTTGGCCAACATTCACACAAGGAGTAGTACATTACGAAGCTCAAGTAATGTATATATATGGCGAAGTATACATTACGTCACAAATGCCTGACAGTGCAAATCATACGATGCCAACTTTCCAGTCATCCTATTTATTGCCTATTTATAGTCAATACAAAAAAAATCTAGGTAAGGTACATGCCAATTTAGATGATGAAATGTATCTATTCTTGAATATCAAATTCGATCCGAAAAAAACATATCATAAAGTGTGGGAACAATTGAGTCCGTATCACGAAATGCTTACCTATAGAGTTGGACCCAAATGGCATGAAGGTAAATTGAAAGTAATTTTTGTAGGTAATGCACCTATGCGTGCTTTTCAACAAGAACGTGTTTGTTTTGTTGCTGCTCAGGGTACAGTTGCCGATTTGTCTAAAAACTATGACAATAAGGTTATGCCACTTATAGGTATCGATTTCAATAAAGAAGTTGACTGGAATGGTGTTGGTAAAATGCCTTTCGACGAGTATATGGCTTTTAAGGATATTGTTAAGAAAACACATGAACAGGATAAGAAAGTACGTGTATACAATATCCCAAATGAAGAAGCAATTTGGGAAGTAATGCACGCAGCAGGAGTTGATATGATTAGTAGTAATGATCCAGCACGTTTCCAAAAATTTATGGCAACCAAACAATAGACAATAATTCTAATTAACATATAAAGGCATCATTGCGATGCCTTTTTTTTTGCTTAAAAAGTTTGAATGAACTTACTACACTTAAGTAATACTTTGTATTTTTAGAGTAAATTAATTATTTCCAAATGGTTTCATTATTTTAGTAAAAAAAATGAAACCATTCAGAACCTAAAGTGAATGCTAAATTTAAAGTGACTAGAGTTTTTTCTTAAGGAGTTTATTTTGAATTAAAAAACGACTTGTCTCGAATTTTTTGGGATAATAAAAAAACCTTAAGAATTGCATAAGAGGCATTTTAGGTACTTAATAGAAAAATAATAACCTTTCAATAAATCACAATGTTTAAAACCCCTTTTTTACCTATTTCCATACTTGTAATCTTTCTTTTTTATCCAATTTCAAATTTTGCACAGGAATTTGAATATGGCCTTAAATATGAAGGTATTGGCGATAATCGTGAGTTTTTTAGTCCCTATCACGAAGCCGAAACAATTTTAGGCTCAAGGTTGGCTGCTGATGTTGGTTTCTTGATAGATTCTAAACATAAGTTCCGAACAGGTTTTAGTTACTTTTATGAATACGGTAGCGAATTTTTAGAACTGAAGCCACAACTAATCATGTATTATTCATTCGTAGAAAATGGCCTTTCATATAAAATGGGAGCTTTCCCTCGTAAAGGTAATCTAACATTTCCTTCAGTGCTCCTTTCATCAAAATATGAATATTTTAATCCAACTGTAGATGGAATACTTGTAAGCTATAATACCGATAAAACAGAATACGGTATTGTTGTTGATTGGACTTCAAAGCAGGATTCTATTCGACGTGAGCAATTTTGGACTGGTTTCTGGGGAAAGTTGAATTTGAATAATTTCATTGTTGAGGAGTATATGTATATGTTCCATAATGCTAACCGAGGAGTTCGATTACCGAACGACCATATTGAAGATAATTTGGGCAGTTGTATTATGGCGGGGTACAATTTTTCATCATTAGTTCCTATCGATATTTTAACCCAAAAAACAGGCGTTTTAACCTCGGCTTATCGTAACCGTGGAAATGGTTCCGATTTCGATATAAAAACATCGAGCTATTCCGAAATTAAAGCCGACTATAAAGGATATGGAATCGAGGCTATTCTTAAATTTGGGAATAAACATCATTTTGTTTTTGGGAATGCATTTTATAGAAATGCTGAGAATTATATACATACAAAATTGTATTGTACTCCATTCAATACGAAACGAATAAAAGGACAACTTTCATGGTCGTTTCACATCGCCAATGGCGATTTAGATAATCAACAACAATTTAGATTAATATATCTAATTGGAGATATTTAATTCGATTCATACAATGAAAAAAATTCTATTCCTCTCCCTTTTAACATTTTTTTCTATTTTTCTTTTTGCTGAAAAATATGAATTTGAAAAAGTAGAACTAACTGGTGTCGAAAATCCAGTTTACACCGCTCTGAGCGCCGATGGCTTAAGAATGATTATTGTCGATCAACCTAAAAAAGGGTTCCGAACCTTAAAGCAATGTAACCGACCATATCTTGAAAGCCGATGGGGGGCAGCAACCAATATTGAAGCCGTTAATAAGCTAATTACAAAGGATACGCGGATTGATGGCCCTGCTTATACATTCGATAATAAATATTTGTTTTTTGCAGCTAATTTCGAAGGTGGTTTTGGTGGACTTGATATTTATTCTTGCGAAATATTAGATGATGAATTTGCTAATCCAGTGAATTTGGGTACACCAATAAATTCACCAAATGATGAAAATTTTCCTTCAATATCTGGAAATAGAAGGATTATGTTCTTTACTCGTGAAATTGAAATGAAAAAATTGGGTGATTATCAAACCGGAGAACTTTTTCGATCAACCATTAACCCTAAAACCGAAACTTGGACTGAAGCTCAAAAAGTCAATACGCAGATAAATAATGGTGGAATTGCTTATCCTAAAATTTACGATGATAATAAAACTATTATCTATTCAAAAGTAAATGAAAGTAAAGATGGCTGGGAGATATTCTGGGCAAAACAACTGAACAATATTCATTGGTATTTGCCGGTGAGAATTGATACATTGGTTTCAATGGAAAATGAAATCTCACCTTTCTATTGTAAACAAGATGCCTGCTTATATTTTGTTAAATACGACAG
>JAQIBQ010000125.1 GCA_027859005.1 Prolixibacteraceae bacterium
CAATGAGTTGTTTGTTTGGTATATTTCGTTTCGTAAAACCAATTTTTATAATTTGAACAATCAAATAAGCTCTTCGTTTGAATACAGTAGAGCTGATATTTCACAACAAATTGAAGTAAGTAGTTATGCTGAATATTTTTACGATGAATTAAATAATTTAGTATTGAGTAGTACAACTACATGGGATAAGGATAAAGAGGAATGGATAAACAAAGAGTTACATTATTTTTATTCTGAATTAAACAATACATCAGTCCCACGACAATTAAATGAGAAAAATTTTGAGATGTACCCCAATCCAACAAGTGGTAGCCTAACCATTAGTATTAATTCCAACGAAATAATTTCGGTGCAATTGTATACTTCATTGGGGGAAAAAGTTTCTGAATATAAGCTGGTTTCTGGTAATAACACTATTGATTTAAGTGACTTAAAACCTGGGTTGTATTTGTTGAAGTTTCCAATAAATAGTCAATTTTCAAGTAGAAGGCTAATTAAACTTTAATAGTAAATTAGCATGATACATCTTTAGAAATAAGCGAATACTTGTATTTTGTATTCGCTTATTTTGTTAAATTATATTTAGTTATCAATTTCTTTGGTAATTGCAATGGCCGCAATAGTTCCATCGGCAATAGCAGTAGTAATTTGACGGTATTTTTTACTTCCAACATCGCCTACAGCATACACTCCTTCGATATTGGTTTCCATGTCTTCATTGGTTTTTATATAGCCCCATTGATCTAGATCTAAGGCGTTGTCAAAAAGATCTAGATTTGGTTTTTGTCCAGTGAATACAAAAATACCATCGATTTTTAATGTCTCAACTTTTTTTGTTTTTAAATCTTCAACTTCAACCACCATTTTATCTCCTTCTTTTTTGAAGGCACGGGGTTCGTGTTCAAATTTGAATTCAATTTTAGGATTATTGAATGCCTTTTCCTGAGCAACTTTATTGGCTTGTAGTTTATCGAATTGATGAATGATTGTAATTTTTGAAGCAAATTTTGAAATAAAATCAGCCTCTTCAATGGCAGAATTTCCACCACCAATTACTACTACTTCTTTATCGTGAAAGTATTTTGCATCGCAAGTTGCACAATAAGATATTCCATTGCCTTTGTATTCCAGCTCTCCAGGAATTCCAATTCGGTTAGGTGAAGTACCTGTGGCAATTATTATTTTCTTTGCTTTTATGGTTTCAAACTCATCGATTACAATTTCTTTTTTATCCAAATCAACTTGTGTCACATCGACAGCCACCTTATACGTTGTTCCACATTTTTTGGTTTGTTCGCTCATGTTGTGCGACAACAAATAACCGGGTTGAGGGTCAATGAATCCGGGATAATTCGAAACCATATGTGTAGTTGAAACATTTCCCCCAGGTAAAGCAATATCGATTAAAGTAGTATCGATTTTTGCCTGGCATAAATAAAGACCAGCGGTTAATCCACCAGGCCCTGCACCTAAAATGGCAACATCGGTGTGGGTAACGGTAGGCTCAACGCTATCCATTATGGTTTGGATGTCTTTTTTATCCATTAAATGGCGCAATTCGCGAACAACTTCTGAGCGTTTAACTCCGCCACTTAAGCGTCCACAAACCTCTTTACCATCTTCGAGAAACAAAAGCGTTGGTGAACCTTTTACAGCTAGTTTATCGGACAAATCTCGGTTTCCTTGTCGGAAAATTTTCATGAATTTTACCTCTTCGCCGAAAAGTTTTTCTAATCCTTCCAGCTTAGGCGCAATTGCTTCACATGGAGGACATTCTGTTGAATAAAAGTCGAGCAGCACTTTGCCGCCTTTGACTACTTCTGCTTCAAATTCGCTTGCTGTTATTTCTTTCATTTTTGTTGTTTTTTAATATTCAATTTTTGCAAATTCACGTGAAGGTTGGTTTTGATGCACCCTGTCTTTAACCACTAAAGTGGTGGTGTCAGCTTTAATCTCACGGTTAAATAATATATCGTGTCCTAAACAAAGTCCCATGGTTAGAACCAGGTCAGGTTTTCGTGTATTCAATTGTTGTGCTTGTCCGATAGGATTACATGAAACATTGCAATTATTACTTGTCAAATTCACATCGTTTTGAGCTATTCCTCCAACGGTACATGACGCTGCTTCAACTTTAAAGCCTTTTGAGCGCAACAATCCTGTAACCAATTTAGCATCGTTTTCCATTCCATAACAGTAGGCTAAGCCTATAGTTCGAAAATCCATTATTTTTGCAAATTCTATGGTTTCTTCAAGGCGACTCAGGGTGCCTGCCTTTCCATTATCCACAAGTTTTGCTGCGGCTTGAACAAAAGGTTGTTCTTTGTGATAGGCTTTTACAACTTCCTTTGTGTCGAAAGCAACAACGGCACATTCTTCTCCAACCCTACAAACTTTATTTTTACAATTTGTACAATCCATTTTGGCTAATCTTACATGTATTGACTAATTCCCAATTCCAATAATTCAGTTACCGGACGGCAGTCGTGCGAATTCAATTCGCCGTTATAATTTTTAGCCATCGACGCACAACCACCTCCACAAATAAGTGCTAGGTTACAATCGCGGCATTTGGGAATTGATAGAACATCACGTTCTTCCCAGGCTTCAATCTCATCGGTGAATATTTGATTCTCGGGATAAAAAGTGCCTAAGCTCTCACCATCCTTACCTACAGTAGCAGTACAAGCATATATGTTTCCAGTAAAGTCAAAAGCCCATTCTGTTTTTGTTCCTGTGCAGGCATCGAAAAGAGGTTCGGGCATTTCTCCATTTTCAAATAAGAATTTTGAAATAGAAAAGGCGGGTTTGTGAAATTCTTGGATATGCGGAAATTCTTGAAGTAATTGGTATAAATCTTTATACAAATCGAGTCGAGAATATAATCGTCCCTGATTTGCCTGGCATTCGTGCAATTCGTAATTTCTTCCCAATTGTGTTTTGAAAAGCGGATTTGCAGCCCAGCCTTTGTCAATAGCAAACTGAGCGAGTTCAGGTAAATTGCCTATGTTTTCTTTATCAACAACCATACGGAGATTAACTGCAATGTTATTGGCGAGCAATAGATCTACTCCTTTAACAATACGATCGAAGGTTTTGCCACCACCTTTTAAGGGGCGGCGTTTGTTGTGTACTTCTCCAATACCATCGAGCGTAACTTGTATCTCCCTAATTTTTCCTGCCTTCAAAATATCGATATAATCAACCAAATGATAGGCGTTGCTTACAGCAGCTACTTCAATATTGAATTGACTTGCTTGCTGAATAATATATTCAATTAATGCCTTGTGCGAAGGAGCATTCAAAAATGGTTCTCCACCAAAAATTGTAATGTATTTTCTTCGGTTGGCAAAGCGCGTATTTATATGTTCGAAGAACGAATCGATTATTTCTTTGCTTAGCTTTTGGGGGTTGGCTTCATAACCTGCCTGGTAACAATAGGAACAATCGAAGTTGCAAGAGTAATTGGTAACAAAGAAAATTTGGACTTCGTCTTTTTCTCGATCATCTAGAAACTGAAGGTATTTTTTTCTGAATATTTTCTTCTCTTCAGCAGGATTAATTAAATAACCTTTTTCTTTTAATTCTTCAACATTCCCTTCACCTTTCAACAAGAGCTGATAGGTGTTTTTGTCCATTATGTCGGCATTGCCTGAAAGTGCATTTACAACAAAGTATTCTTCTTTGTTGTGAACTTTTGATGCAATATTATATTTCGATAATTTCATTGTTTTGAATAAACGTTTTCATTTTTTATTTTTTATTCCCCTCCTTGGGAGGGCTTAGGGGAGGCTATTCTTAAAAAAAAGGCTGGATGCCTTTTGACTTAAATTAGTCGTGACATCCAGCTACAATTTTAGACTGTTTTGCACAACATTGTGCAACAGACTTGTTCTCTTTTGTGCTTTTTTTAATTAAGCTTTTCATACAAGGAACTATTTAAAATGAATAATAAATTTCGTTTATACACAGCTAAATTCGTCTTTAGTCGCTGTAATGGTAAAGCTCGATACTTCAATTTTTCCTTTCGGATAAGGAGCACTTTCTTCCAATATTTTCAATTCATTGAATCCTGCTTTCTTAATTATTTTCAAGTAATCGGCTTTCGGTATTGAGCCAGCCCAGCATTCGGCAACTGCTTCGGGATCGGTGGCATATTCTTCAGGAACTATGTCTGATGAGTAAATGTCGCTAATAACAAAACGGCCTCCATTTTTCAACAAACGGAATATTTCGTTCCACACTTTTTGTTTTTGCCCAACATGATTTAAGGTACAGTTTGAAATGATCAAATCAGCAATTTCATCCTTCAATGGAATTGTTTCCAAATCGGATTGAATGAACTTCACATTTTTAATATTCATTTTAGCTGCAGTTTTTTCTGCCTTCGCTATCATTTTGTCGGTTACATCTATACCGTATGCAAAACCTTTTTCGCCAACCGTTTCGGCTAAACGAATAACATCGGTTCCTCTACCACTTCCCAAATCGATACAAACTTCTCCTTTTCGAGCCCCACTCTTGTCAACAGCACCTCCGCAACTTAGGCAGCAAGTATCTTCTGCCAGCAATGAATATCTTGTCTTAATTTCTACTGTGTTCATCTTAAACTATTTTGAAACAAATTTATGACTGACTTTTGATTATTGAAAGCATATTGGCTTTTTGAAACGTAAAATTGTTATTTATATTGAATCTTAAAAACACTAATTAAGATTGTTGGTATAATATGCACTAAATCAGACTTATAAAATTAAATATTGAATAAGTGATTGTGAATGAATGGTTAAAAAGAACTAGATTTTGTTATGCACTATATTATTTCTCATCTTTAATGTGAGAAAAGTTACAGGCAAAAGCGTCATATTTTAAAGGTTTTATCTCTTCTAGTAAACAAAAATTGCTTAAAAAAAGGCTTTGTAATTTCAGGATTTACGTAACAATAAAAAAGGCTATCGTTTCCGATAGCCTTTAAATATTATTTTACTTGTTCTTCTTTTTAGAAACAAAACCCTATCGAAAAATTAAGACAAGTTGAATTGGTTTGTTTGCGGCTAGGAAGTATTGGTTCTTCAGTAATTGGATTGTACGAAATTTGAGTATCCCCAATGTATGTATCAACCTTATGATCTACCGACAAATACTTTAGTTCACCCATGTTTAACTCTAAACCTAACATGATAAAATCATACCTGACATTCATCCCTAATGAATATTTTAATCCTAAAGATCCATAATTGTAGGTGAGAGCATCAGTAAATTCATTAACTATTGCAATATTAACCCAAATTGGATTGATATTAGCATAGGCATCTACAATCAATTCATCCCAAATATTGTAGGAATAAATAAGTCCAATTTTCGATCCAATATTGTAAAATGTTGTTTGTGGATAAACATTTAAAAATTCATCAAAAGTTTCGTCAGGTGTCTCTTCATTAACATTTCCATCAGTTAATCCTCCAAAGAGGTCACCAAAATCATCTAACTCATCGCCAAGTCCCTCAAGTCCTTCCTGAAATAAATCCAAAATCTGGTCGTAGTCGGTTCCCAAAACATGCTTACTTGCAGAAAGAAAGGTAATATTCATCCCCAATTTTGATTTTGATCCGAGATCAAGATTATTAAAGTACTTGATTGATCCAAATTCTATAGCTCCTCCCATTTTCTCTGTATATTCATTACTCCAACCATCATAATTATAAAATGAATTTGATGGAGTTGATATGGCATAACGAAAATAGAATTTGTTGGATATATTATTTAGTGTAGAATTTTCCTGTGCAAAAACAGAACTGCATAGCAGGATAAAAATGCTAAATGCAAAAATTATTTTTTTCATGTTGAATACTTTTTGGATGATAAAAAATTAGAAACAAAATCCGATACTAAAATTAAAGACTGGTACAGGTGTTTTTCGTGAAAGATTTGTAGCATCAACTAAAACATCTGCAAGATCATCTAATGAATTAATGTCTCTTTTTACAAAATCGAATTGTTCACCAGCGTTGCCTAAATATTCATCTGCTGCATTATAGTTTTGCAGGACAGTATATCCGGGATTAAATTCTGCGCTAATTTCTAAATAATCGATGCGTATATTAATCCCCATTTTGTACTTCATACCTTTAAAACCAAGATACCCACCGTTCTTTTCTGTGTTGCTTTGCGTGTATTCATATTTATACAGAGCTCCTGAGAACCAAATAGGATTTGCCTTAAAATAGACATCAAAGGCAATAGTATTGTTGGCATAATAGGTGAAAATAGGACCTACTGCAGAACCAACAGTGAAATATTGATATTTTTCATCTACATTAAGATTATCATCATTTGTTTGAATCATGTAGTTAGATGTCAGATAATTGACATCAATTCCTACTCCGAACTTATTGCCGAATTTTAACTGATCGATATAAAATATTGATCCAAGCTCAAGATTACCTCCTTTTATACTGTAATTTTCCCAGTGTTCATCATGGAAATCTACATCTTTTGTGTCGTTAGTTCCTAAAAAGTTCACTCCTTTAACAGAGAGGCCACCTTTAACATAGAATTTATTTGCATCTGAGGCATTTTCTTGCGCTGACGCAAATAAAACTACAAAAAGGAGAATTACTGATAACAGACTTTTCTTCATGAATTTAGTTTTTGGTTTAGTTTTTGGTTTTTTAAATATAAAAC
>JAQIBQ010000156.1 GCA_027859005.1 Prolixibacteraceae bacterium
GGTCTGCCATAAATACTTTTGTAAACAATATTGATAATGAAAATATTAGTAATGAGTGGTTGGCAAATAATATTCAACAAGGCCATGGTCCGCTTGGTGCTGAATATCCTGATGTAGCCTGGGGCTTTGAAGGCGATACGCCTGCATTTTTATCGTTAATCCCCAATGGATTCAACGTAGCAGAGCATCCTGAATATGGAGCTTGGGGCGGTCGCTATGAGATCTATAAACCCGACTTTAACAAGGATAAAAAAGGAAGCTCTGGCTCAGGTGTGCCAATTGTAGCTGAAACCAGAGAAATTTGGACCAATACAATCGATAACTTTACACCATACATTCCTAAACAATATGGACGTTCAGTGAAACAAGACACCCTTTCATTTAACAACAATAAAGTTACGTTGTGGCGTTGGAGAGATGATTTTCAGAACGATTTTGCCGCCCGTATGGATTGGTGTTTAAAGTCCTATGATGAAGCCAATCATCCACCCGTTCCGGTTTTGAGTCATCCTGAACGAATCACAGTAAAATCAGGTGAATACTTTACACTAGATGCTTTTGATACCACCGATCCCGATGGTGATAGTTTCAGTTTTCTTTGGTTCAATTACCCTGAGGCAGGTTCTTACAAAAAATTAGTAAAGATTAATAGTCCTGAGAATGTGCATATGGCTTCTTTCACAGCACCAAAAGTAGACAAAGAAGAAACGGCTCATTTTATTCTAAAAGTTACCGATAAAGGGGAGCCTCAATTATCAAGATATAAAAGGATAATCGTAACAATTTTGCCTGAATAATACCAATTTTATTATCTAATTAATGGTTAAAACCCTGCAATTTGCTTCCAGTTATTTTCAATTCATTGCAGCTACTTTCAGTTTCTATAAACTTTTGTTTTCATTGACCGAAGACCGAAGAGTGAAAGGTGTGTTGAATGTTTTTTTACGTCTTCTGACTTTCGTCTTCCGTCCATTTCTAAATTTGTTTTATCGAATTCCATTCGATTTAATATTGGTATAAAAGCAAGTACTCCAAAATTGTGGGTATAAATTAATTTATTGCTTTTAGCTATTTTCCAAAGTATTGTTTGGAATGGTAAAGTAAAAAGTACTTCCTAAGCCCTCTTCGCTTTCCACCCATATTTTGCCACCATGTGCTTCAATTATTTTTTTAACAATGGCCAAACCTAGTCCGGTTGATTTTTCGTTTGCAGTGGCTTTTACCGAAGTTGTTTTATAAGCTTGAAAAACATTGGGCAATTCTTCCTTCGGAATGCCTTGACCCTGATCGATTATTTTGGTAATTACTTCGTTATTATTTTTTAATATTTCAATCTTAATGTTAGTGTTTGGCATTGAATATTTAATGGCATTGCTTAACAGATTATTCAATGCCTGCTGAATTTTATTTGTATCGAAATGAATTTCGATTGTTTCATGAGTTGACTCAATTACAATATTTTGTGCTTTGTTTTTTGCCAGAATTTCTTCCTGGAGTATGTTTTCTTCTACAAAGGAAAGGTAGTTTTGCTCTGTTAGGTTCAAGTCGAAAATACCGGCTTCAATTTTTGAAACATCGAGAAAATTGTGGATAAGGTCTAGTGAGAAATTGCATCGGTTGTTGATTATTTTCAGATATTCCAGTTGTATATCTTTTTCAATTTCAGCAATATCTTCAATTAATAAATTTGAGAATGATTCGGCAGTGCCAATTGGACTGCGTAAATCGTGAGCCACAATTCCAATGTACCTGTTCTTCTCAGTGTTTAATTCCGAAAGCTTTTCATTTACCTTTTCCAGTTCAAGGGTTCTTTCCTTAACTTTTTCTTCCAGTGTTTCATTGACCTCCTGAAGATTATGCATCAGTCTTCGATTGTTGGTAATCAACTCATACTTCTCGAAAGCTTCTTTAATAATGGTTTCCAACTCGTCTGGATTCCAGGGTTTGGTTACATAGCGAAAAACCTGTCCGTCGTTTATCGCACCAATTACTGCTTCGATATCAGAATAACCCGTAAGTATCAACTTTAAAGCATCGGGATATTTAGATTTAATTCTAGCAAAAAAATCAACACCCGTTATGCCAGGCATGCGTTGGTCGGAGAGCACCACCTGAATATTTTCGCGTTCCATAATACCAAAACCATCCTCTGCATTGGTGGTTGAAAAAACATTGTACTTACGGCGAAATTGCCTTGTTAAGGCCTTAACAATTTCAGGTTCATCGTCGATGATCAATAAGTTATGTTCAAATTTGTTATTTAACTCAGCTGTTCTCATTCATTTGTGATTTTAACGGGGTATCGTTATGGTAAAAATTGTTCCCTTATTTAACTCAGACTCAACCTGAATTGAACCCTTGTGTAATTCACTTATAATTTTGTAGCTAAGACTTAGCCCAAGCCCAGTTCCGCTACCTACTGGCTTGGTTGTAAAAAATGGTTCGAAAATTTGTTGTTTGATTTTTTCTGGAATTCCGCATCCATTGTCTTTTACCAAAATAATAATTTTTTCATCAATTTGTTCAACTGTTATTGAAACTTGCCCCCCCTCAGTTACCGCTTGGATTGCATTAATTAGCACATTCAATATGGCTTGATTTAATTGGCCGGGGTAACATTCAATGTCTAATTTTTCGGGGCAAATGAGTTCAAAGTGAATGTTCTTACTACTGATTTCAGCTTTGGCAATTGATACAGTTGAGCGGATGTTTTCTATTAAGTCGATTTGTTTGATGTCTGATTCATCCAACCTCGAGAATCGGCGCAAATCTTCCACAATAGTTTTAACCCGTTCAACACCAACTTTCGACTCGCTGGCCATATCGCTAATGTCTTCCATTAGAAAGTCAATTTCATTCTTCTTTCTAATGCTAGAAATTTCAGCAGCCAATGTTTCATTGCCATTTTCAGCTACAACTCCTTCAACTTGTTTATACGATTCGTATACTTCGTTCATGTATTTTTCAAGTGAAAAGAGGTTGCTGTAAACAAACGAGATCGGATTATTCAGTTCGTGAGCAACACCGGCAACCAATTTACCCATGGCATTCATTTTTTCGGAATGGATGAGCATTTGCTGGGTTTCTTTCAATTCTTTCATGGTTCGTTCCAGTTCCGCTTTCTCTTGTGTTAATTGGCGTTGCAAATTGGTAACCCTTTGATTCAAAAAGTGCATGGTTTTGTTTTGCTCAATCAACGATGCAACATTGATTCCTCCGGCAATAAGAATACCTCCATTTTTTCGGAATACTTTGGCTTCAATGGTTGTGTTTACTTTACCCAATTCACCAATGGTTATGTAGCCTGAAAATGATTCAGAAGTAGTATTTTTAGGTACGTTAAGGTGGCTAAAAGTAGGGTGTAATAAACTATCCGACGAAAAATTGGGTGCAAGCGACTTCATGGCCTCATTGGCAAAAAGTAAATCGCCCGATTCGCTGAAAAGCGCAATGCCAAAGGAATTGTTTTCTGGCAGAACGGCCATTAACTCTTCGGCGTAAACCAATATTTGTTGATCAACTTTTGAATTCTGCATTGAAATCTAAAATTGTTAAAGCTTTTCAGTCACTTCTTGTTTAAGGTATTCATCCAAATCGTCCAAATTGGCTTTGTAAATTAGCTTGCTGAATTTTTGTAACCTGTCAAGCCCTCCGTGTAAGAATGCCTGCCCGCCAACCAATATGTACAGATCAGGGTATTTCTCCCTTATTTCGACTATCATTTTTTCCAGTGTAGGAAAATTAAACGGAATGCTTAATGAAATCGCCAATATGTCGGGATGTAAGCTTTCTATTTGCTCAATCAAATATTCGCTGGTGGTATTAGTTCCTGAAAAGCTAACATGCCAGCCATTTTTCTCAAAGATATCGCTGACCATTTTAATTCCAATTTGATGAAATTCATTTTCGGTGCAAGCCAATACCGCAGTTTTATTGCTTTTGTTTTGAGTAATTATTTTGAAGTAGATTTCGCTTAAAATGGTTTCGACAATGGCCGAAGCCAGGTGTTCGGTGGAAACGGTAATTTTGCCTGTTTCCCACATTTCGCCAATGTTATAAAGCGATCGTTTCAGAATATCATCATACAGCTGTTTTATGTCCACCTCATTGGCAACGATTGATTTTACAAATTCGGAACACTTCTCATAATCACCACTTACCAAATTGTTTTGGAATTCAGTGAAATCGTATTTGTTTATATTTTCAAACATGGTCTTAACCTTTAAGGGTGATTTAATTTTCAACAACTGAATAGGTTTTTTCGATGGCTTGAATCCAATTCGAAGAAAAGAGCTCTGGATCTGTAAGCCAGGTTTTAAAATTAACCATCGATTCATTCATACCATTTTTGCTGTCGGCAATCGAACTGGCAATTAATAAGCCGGTATTTTGCAGCATCGCATCTTCAGCATTAAATTGCTTATAACAATCGTGGAAAAGTGCATTGCTTTTTTCGAAAACAGAATCCGATATTTTGTCTGTTCTTTGTTTTTTGAGTTGCTCCGAAACATCGAGCAGTGTTTTGTAATTCGGCTCATTTTCGGGAATACGCTTTGCCAATTCCTGATAAAGGTATTTTAAATGATACTCCATAGTAATCACAGGCATTCCACGGTTAGCCAAATATTTTGCCAGCCATAAAACCTGGTTTAATGCCAATTCGAAAGGAAGTTCGTGCAAGGTAACCAACCAAACCGAATCGCTAATGGTAAAGCGTTTGCCGCGTTCGCCGTATCGCTTTTCATAGAACGAGAATTCGTTCCAACAAATCATGCCGGCTTCAATAGCGGCTTCAATCTCCATCGGATTGGTTGGGATTGGAAAATTCCCGGCTTCGGGATTTAAAGCAGTAATGTGATTGCCAAGGAGTTTTTCATCAATTGGATATAGACTTTCATAAATGCTGATTAGGAGTTCTGAAAGTTCATTGGCTGCTGCGACAATTTCTTCGGAAGGAAGGTTTTGAAGCATTTCAGCGTCTGATTCATCCCAAAGTGGTTTATATTTCTGATTGAAAACAAATTCATGGTTATTTCCTTCTTTCACCAAGGTTTCAAGTTTTGCTGAAAGCTGCTGATTAAATGTTAATTCGCTGCTAATGGAGCCATTTAAAACATAAAGGAAGCCTAATAATTTATAGGGGCTTTTTACTGTATACAACAATATTTTATCGGCAACATGCAGGGCATGGTTAATGCAGGGGATGATATCTTTTACAGCGTGTGCATTCAACGCTTCCAAGTTGGATAGGATGATTGGCAACTTGGGTTGATAATCTCTCAACATACTGTTGATTTCAGGCTCATCTAATTTGGAGAGCTGATTTTCCAAGGTTCCATAAATAATGGCTAGCGAACGTAGATGGCCAACAGAACTTTCTATTGGTATATTTTTCTTTTGGAGATCACTTACGTAAGGAATTTGAAGCGATCTTTCATTCAAATCCATCACTTCCTTTTGAAGTAATGAAAGTAGCGATGCTGAGTTATTCATGTACGTGTATTTTAAAGATGTTTCTCAATTTATTAAAATTTCCCGAATTCTTTGCGTAAACAAGGCCGAAATATTGGCCGCCCAAAATCTACCATTTGGTGTTAAAACCAACGCTTTATCGCGTATGATTACCAGTCCGTCATTGATAAGTTGTGCAATGATGTCTTCAAAATAGCTTTCTAGATCTTGGTAGTCTGTCAGTTTCAAACTTAAAGCTTCGCTTAATGAAAAGATAGCTCTTAGCTTCAAATATTTTTCGTCGATCGAAAGAAATAAAATCGGATCGTTCATAAAATCGCCCTGAGCATTGATGTATTCTTCCACATTTCCGGTTTGAATGTAGTTGATGTTGTTGATCCGGCCACCAGCGCCTGAGCCAAAGGCCAGCAAATCGGCATTTTGCCCATGAGCGCTTACATAGGTGGCTTTTCCGTTTTTCCGATGCCCGTATTGAACCGTTGTAAAACGTTCCCAGCCGTCGATTTCAGGCAAGCGTTCATCTGCTTCAGTAAAAAATTTATATTCTTTTTCCAACAATTCTGGTTCGCGCACCTCGCTGGTTTGGGCACGGGTATGGGTTGATATGAGTGAATAAACACTGCAACCGGTTATGAGATTTTTGCTGATGGCAGCTAAATCGTGTTTCCAGGTCGCAAAATTCTGATCTTTTAAATTGTACAGCAGGTCAATACAGATGTTTGAAATGCCGTCTTTGTGAATGCTTTCAATCGTTTCCGAAATTTCATCAGAACCTGCAATTCGTCCAAGGCTTTTTCTCGTTTGCTTATCAAACGATTGCACGCCAAGGCTCATTCGATTCACTCCGGCATTTTTCAATACACTTAATTTCTCAGGAGTGAGATCTGTTATTGTCGATTCAACGGTAATTTCGCAATCAGTGGATAATGGAATAGACTTTTCCAATTCATTAAGAATTGCTTCCAAATGATGAACGGAAACCGAAGTTGGAGTGCCTCCTCCAAAATAGACAGCTTTAAAAGGTGCCGATTGCACCCATATACTCGACGATAAAGCTTTAATTTGTTGGATTAGTACCGTGAAATAATTGCTGATGAGCTCATTATCGTTCGTTTTCTGTTTGGAATAGATGCAAAATGGACAAATGTTACTGCAAAACGGGATATGAATATAAATCACACGGTCGGTATTCTGTGCTTCATTTTGAAATAACGCACCAATCAACTGTTGCTTTTCGTCATCGCCAACTTTGATAAAAGGCAAACTCCTTCGGGCCATGTTGGCGCTTCGGATTCTTGTATCAAATATTTCCCAAGGCTTTTTCATAGGTTAACTTACTTATAATTCTATTACTTTATCCAGCTCTTGCTCCATCCGGTGTGCCAAATAGAAAGGCAAGTTCAACAGGGTGAATTTAGTACCTGCTACGGTTGTTGCGTGCTCAATTGAATGGGCTCCCTGCCAAACCCTTACGGCAATGCGATGAGGCGCAATATCCATGAATTGATGTAGCGATCTCAATTTTCCAATACTGCCCGATTTCACTTCTACAGGAATCAGTTTACCCCGATAAGGGAAAATGTAATCAACCTCGGCACTTGCATCGGTTTTTTCACGAACCCAGAAATGGAGTTCGTTGCTAATTGAAAAGTTGGATGCAAGTAATTCCTGGCCAATAATGTGCTCGGCTATAATTCCCCGGTGTACATCATTAATATTTTCATTAAATACAAGATTGCCCATTATTTTTAGTGAATAGTTGATTAGCCCTGTATCAAGCACATGAAGCCTTGGTTTACGAACCAAAATTGGTTTAAGCGGTAATTTTGTTGTTGTACAGGGATAAACCAACCTGACCAGCATGGTTTTTTCGAGCGTCAGAAAAGCTTCTTTCATCTCTCTTGACTTATAAGCCGAATTTCCAAACTTTTCAAATGTCACCCTTGTTCCGGCCTCGTGAAAGGTATTTGAGATGATATGCCTGATGTAGTTCACCTGGGCTGATGAATTGGCATACTTCTCAATGTCTTCGGAATACGATTGAATTAAGCTGTCGTAAATCGAACCAAGTTCGGTTATTTCCTGAGTTTGTGAATATAAATTGACCACTTCGGGCATTCCACCAATGGTTGCATACTTTCTGAACAAAGCAATCAGTTGCGAATGAAGAAATTCTGGCACTTCGGGTTTTTCCAGAATATCAATTAGCTGTTCGTTTTTTGTTGCAAACAAAAATTCCCGGAACGAACAGGGCCTTAGTGCCATGTATTCAACCCTTCCTACCGGAAAGGAGATATTCCTGTTTAAGCTATTTTCCAAAAGAGATCCTGCTGCTATTAGGTACAAATCGTTGGCTTCTTCGTAGAAATAGCGAAGTAGTGCAATCGCTTTAGGTGAGTTTTGAATCTCATCGATAAAAATTAATGTTTTGCCACCATTTCGTTTTTTTTGAGAAAACATGAAGAGTGAGGTAAGCAAATCGGCGAAAGGATAATTCCGCTCAAAAATCTCTCGCTGCTCTTCCTTTTCAAGGTTGAGATAGATGTATTGATCGAATTCTTTGGAAAACATCTGAACCACAGTAGTCTTCCCAACTTGTCGGGCACCCCTTAGTATGAGGGGTTTTCTGTTGGATTTGGCAACCCATTTCAATAATTCATTGATAATATCCCGTTTGATCATTCTGGTAAAATTACTTTACAAAATCAAATATAGCTAAATTGTATCAAATTGGGGGTAAATAATTCAAATAAATGTATCAGATTGGGGGTAAATAATTCAACTAAATGTATCATATTGGGGGTAATTTAACTTTGTTAGCGAATATTTTATCTGTGCAATTCGTGCTATTGTTAATGTAACTGATTAATATTTAAATAGAATTCGCTGGAATAGTAAAGTAAAAAGTACTGCCTTTCCCTATTTCGGATTCAACCCAAATTTTGCCGCCATGTTTTTCCACAAACTCCTTACAAATGAGCAAGCCTAAACCAGAACTTGGTTCGTTATTGGTTCCGAGTCGACTTACATTTTGATCGGTTTTAAATAAATTTTCCAGAATTTTAGCACTCATTCCAATGCCTGTATCCTTAATTTTAAACAATATTTGATGTTCTTCATTTACCTGAGCGGTAAGCTCAACTTTTCCATTTTTTGTAGTGAATTTTAATGCATTGCTGACCAAATTACGCACAATGGATTGTAGCATTTTGGTATCGGCATAAATTGTTAAATCTCTGGGGATATAAACAATTAAATCAATGCCCTTTTTATTGGCCATTTCTTGGGTAGAATCTTCTATCTTTCCAAGCAAATTGTATAGATTAATAGTAGTTGGTTCAAATGGTATTAATCCTCGATGAAGACGTGACCATTCGAGGAGATTTTCTAAAAGATCATAAGTGGATATTGCCGTTTTATTAATTGCTCTGGAATATTTAATGTATTCATCGATTGTTAAATGAGAATGTTCATCGGCAATAACTTCAGAAAGTCCAACCAGCGATGCAAATGGCGAACGTAAGTCATGTGCTATTATAGAAAAGAATTTGTCTTTTTCAGCGTTGGTTTTTGATAAGGCCTCGTTGGATGTTTTCAATAAAGCGCTTTCCTCTTTAAGTAAGTTATTTTTCTCATCAATTATTGAGTAGAAATTGTTATACATTTTGAAGTAGTAAAATATACCAAATAAACCAGCTGCAAGTACGAATAAATGGATGAGTATTAAATAGAAAATTTGTCGGTTTTGAGAATTAATGTATAATTGCGCAGGGAATGAAATACTAATGCCACCGCGAATATCACCTAATTGATAGCCTTGATCGGCGTGACATTGCAAACATGCTTTTTCAGTTTTCAATGGTGCCATGTAACGATAGGAAGAGGCTTTATCGGATATAATTAGTTCGAGTATTTCTTTTTCACCGGTTTCGAATTTTTTTAAGGCATTTTCTTCCCAGGGGTCAGGTTCGTTCCCCGGTCGTAGAGGGTTTAAACTGGTTAAGTGAAATTGAAGCCCGTTTAAGTTTTGAGCAATTTCCCCAATTTGGCGGGTCATGTATGAGGGGTTAATTTTAGTTAGCTTTAGGCCCTGAATTGTTGTAAGATCTCTTAACGAATCTTTGAGATAGGGATTTGGTTGAGTATCGTCGGTAACTGGAACATAAACTCCACTATGCTTAGCATTCCAATAACGAGAAACTAAAATTTGTTGAAAAAAGGATGCTGATTTTTCCATCGCAATTTCATGGGCACTACTTTTTATTAAATAATAATTCCATACTAATGAAGCTACCATAAAAAGTACAAGCAAGCTTGATAATAAGAAAGTATTAATCTTTTTCATTGACCATGTTTTTTATTGAAATTGGTATTTTAAAATATAACGTACTTCCTTTCCCTACTTCACTTTCCACCCAAATTCTACCTCCCAGCATTTCAACGAAACTCTTAGCTATAGCCAGGCCTAATCCATTTCCACCCACTTTTTTTGTAAAAGCATCCTCCCGGTTAAATCGTTCAAATATCCTAACCTGCCTATCTTCTGAAATGCCAATGCCGGTATCTTTTACATAAA
>JAQIBQ010000170.1 GCA_027859005.1 Prolixibacteraceae bacterium
AATATTTTTTAAAACTAAGTTTTCGTAACATCATTAAAAACAAAACAAACACAGGTATTAACATTGCCAGTTTGGTTTTGGGAGTTACTGTTTTACTGTTAATAATGTTGTATGCAGTAAACGAACTAAGTGTCGATAACTATCATTCAAATACCGACCGAATTTATAAAATCACCTATGGAAATTCGAATCTCACACCCGGTCCTTTAAATGAATACCTGAAAGACCAGTTTCCTGAAATCGAAAAAACTACTCATATCGAGACGCGCCAGTTATCCATGTTTTCACCTGTAATTCAGTGCAATAACCAATCTTTCGAAATTGAAAAATACTATTCAGCCGATTCTGGATTTCCTGCTATATTTGATTTTGAAGTAGTTCAGGGAAATCTTAACCAGGCTATCGAGGCTCCCTTTTCTCTTGTATTAACCGAAAGTGAAGCCTCCAGAATGTTCAACAATAAAAATCCAATTGGAGAAACTGTAACCTGGAAAATTTTTCAAGATTTTACTTTCACGGTTAATGCTGTTATTAAAGATTTACCCTCAAACTCATCCATTCAGTTTAATGGTCTTGTTTCCGATGCATCGGTTAATGGAATGGGAGGCCAACGTTATTCTGCCAACTGGGGTTATACCGTTTATGAAAGTTATGTATTACTGAAACCCAATGTTGATATCAAATTGCTGGAAGAAAAACTGGCAGCGAACCTGATTTCCTACTACCAAACTAATTTGTCGAATTCGGAAAGTGGAAATGATGCAAAAGCCAATCCACTTCAGTTGCACACTCTAAAAAACATCTATTTTAATAAAGAACTCTCCGACGATACAACAAATCGTGGGAACCGGGCGCTGGTAAATATGCTGCTCGTTATCGGTGGCATTGTAATGTTGCTTTCGGTAATCAATTATATAAATCTTACAACTGCGCGTACATCAGGCCGAACCAAAGAGATTGCCATTCAAAAGTTAATAGGCTCAAATAAAAGGGAACTAATTTTCCAGCACCTTTCAGAAACAACATTAATTAGCTTCTTGGCTGTGGCCATGGGAACGTTTTTAGCATTTTTGTTAATTAAGCAGTTCGGTAGTTTTATGAATGTTGCAAACGAGTTAAAATTTCAACCCTGGATGTTTGTAATGCTTGTTCCTGCAGCAATCGGGCTAGGCGTTATTTCCGGAATATATCCTGCAATTTTGCTTTCGTCGCGGAAAGCTATTGATATTGTAAAGATGAAAACGGGAGTAAAAAGCAAGGGTGGAAATCTTCGCCATTCACTTATTATCTTCCAATTTTCGGTGACCATCGCTTTAATTGCAGCAACATTTCTGATCTTCAAACAATTAAATTTTATAAAAGATAAAGATCTTGGAATACCCAAAGAACAAATTGTTTATGCCAAACTTCCTTACCAGATTTTAAGGGGAAATAAAGAAACATTACGCGAACGTTTACTTGCATTGCCCGAAATTGAACAAGCTGCATTTTCAACCAATATTTTTGGGAAAATTGAAGGACTGAACAACCAGGAAATTGATGGTAAAAACCTGAATTTTGCCACAACTTGGGTCGATGCTGAATTTATAAACCTTTATAACCTGCAATTGTTTGATGGGCGTTTCTTTACAAAAGATCTAAAAACAGATGAGAATGCCACAGCATTAATAAACGAAGCTGCAGTTCGTGATTTTGGAGTGGAAGATCCGTATCAGTTGAGTATTCGTGTACCTGGTGGAAAAGCAAAAGTTGTGGGAATTGTAAAAGATTTCAATTACAAATCGTTGCACAATATCATAGAACCACTTGTTATTATTTACTTACCGCGGCAAGGGCAATTTGTAAACCTGAAAATATCGGGCAAGAATATTCCTGCAACATTGGAAAAAGTAAGTTCAATTTGGAATGAACTTGCTCCCGGCTTACCATTCAGCTATCATTTTTTAGACCAAGATTTTGAACAGCTATACAAAAAGGATGATCAGATGGGAAAAGCAATCACTCTGTTTTCGCTTATCGCCATTGCAATTGCTGCACTGGGAATTCTTGGTCTTTCCATTTTTATGGGCGAAAGTAGAATCAAAGAAATAGGTATCCGTAAAATAAATGGCGCCAAAATATCCGAAGTTCTTGTAATGCTTAACAAAGACTTTGTAAAATGGATAGTAATAGCCTTTGTAATTACCACACCTTTGGCATATTACACCATGAATAAATGGCTCGAAAACTTCGCCTATAAAACCACATTAAGCTGGTGGATTTTTGCCCTGGCAGGATTGTTGGCTTTGGGAATTGCACTGCTTACGGTTTCGTTTCAATCGTTGAAAGCAGCAACGAGGAACCCGGTGGAGGCGTTGAGGTATGAATAACCCGCTTTTGTCTACCCCACTAACTCCCCCAAGGGGGAGAACCAGACAAAAGCTAAACGATAATGCAATGAATGAACTCGATAAAACAATGTATTTCGGCGCAAAGCCTGAGATTTTAGAAAAGGCTAAAACACTTCGAAAGAATATGACAAATGCTGAAGAGATTCTTTGGAATTGTATAAAGAACAAACAAGTTCTTAATACTCGGTTCAGGAGACAGCACCCCATTGATATATTTATCGCTGATTTTTATTGCCATACAGCTAGACTCGTTATTGAGCTAGATGGTGAAATACACAAAAGTCAATTAGAATATGATGAAGGAAGAACAGCCGAAATGGAACGATTTGATATAGAAGTCATCCGTTTCAAAAATGAAGAAGTAGAAAATAATATTGAGAATGTGCTTAAATGTATTGAAGAAACAATCATGCACCGCCTTAAAAGTCCCCCTTAGGGAATCGAAGATCAGCAGCAGCTAATTTAGGGGTAAATATGCCATAAATAAATGGCTCGAAAGCTTCACTTATAAAGCTACATCAAGCAGAGCCTTAAGTTACTAATAAATTTGAACGATTTGAACATTTAAAACCGATCCATAATGAAAATAAAAATTGCAAAATGCTTGTTGTGCATGGTTCTAGCCCTAAGTTTAACTTCAAGTTCCTTTGGACAACAAACTAAAACCATTAACGTATTAATGATCATTGCCAATTCTGAATTTAGGGATGAAGAATTCTATGAACCGAAAGCGATTTTTGAAAAGGCCAATTTTGAGCTTACTGTTGCATCAAACAAAGTAGGCGAATGTACAAGTACGATGGGGGAAAAAGTCAATTCCGACATTTTGTTAAAAGATGTAATCGTTGATAATTACGATGCCATTGTTTTTGTTGGAGGAGAAGGGTCGCGCAAATATTTTTTAGATCCAATAGCACAAAAAATCGCCCTGGATGCCAATTCCAAAGGAAAAGTTATCGCTGCAATATGTGTTGCACCAAATATTCTCGCCAATGCCGGAATATTAAAAGGCAAAAATGCAACATGCTTCGGTTCTGCCAATTTGAAAGCCAAAGGAGCCAATTTTATTGGAAAATCTCTTGTACGTGACGGGAAAATAATTACTGGCATGGGGCCTTGGGCTTCTACTGAACTTGGGAATACGATAGTTTCAGCGGTTAATGAGTAAGCAAGCAAAATTAATTATACATGATAATTACAAAATGAATAAAAGCACCCCCTGCCCCCTAAAGGGGGTTTTAGTAACTACCAAACTTGAAAGATTTTAGCAATAAAAAAAAACATGAATTGAGAAACGTTCGCAACAAATATGAACTGAACAGAAAGTCCCCTTTAGGGGGTTGGGGGTTAGTTGGCAAAGCTGGAAAGCAGCAACAAGGAATCCGGTGGAGGCGTTGCGGTATGAATAAAACTATCTAAAATATAAAATCACTAAACTATGTACAACGTAAAACTAACCATTCGTCGACTTTTAAAAGACAAAACTTTCTTGCTAATTAATGTCTTTGGTTTGGTAATTGGTATTACGTCCTTTCTTGTTTTATTTATCCATGTTTCAAACGAAAAAAGTTTCGACAAGCATATTGCAGGGCACGAAAATATTTACCGTGTCTGCTCGGT
>JAQIBQ010000271.1 GCA_027859005.1 Prolixibacteraceae bacterium
CGTTGGAGGAAGTGGAGTAGGTAAAACAACTTTGCTAAACGTGCTGAATGGCAAACTGAAACCTAACCAAGGGAAAATTACCATAAATGGTTTTGATTTATACGATCCACAAAACGAAGCGCGGATAAAAGGTGTAATTGGTTATGTTCCTCAAGACGACTTCCTGTTAGAAGAACTAACAGTTTATAAAAACCTCGAGTACAATGCCCGGTTTTGTTTTGGACATATGGATGAGGCACAAATCCAGCAGGTTATTGAGCAAGCCTTAATTGATTTTAATCTATCCGAAGCACGTGACTTAGTAGTAGGTAATCCGTTGAAAAAAATATTAAGTGGAGGTCAACGCAAGCGATTAAATATTGCGTTGGAATTAATGCGAGAGCCTTCTTTGCTGCTGGTCGACGAACCTACCTCGGGCTTATCGTCGGCTGATACCGAAAAGGTAATGCACTTGTTAAAAAGACAATGTTTAAAAGGAAAGTTGGTTATTGTAAACATTCATCAGCCTTCGAGTGATATTTTTAAGCTTTTCGATCGAATAATTGTGATGGATAAAGGCGGCCGTTTTGCATTCTTTGGAAATCCAATGGAAGCCGTAAGTTATTTTAAACACGAAGCAAATTATATAAACCCCGATGAAAGTGAATGTCTTTCATGTGGTAATGTTAAAACAGATCAACCCCTTCGGATTATTGAAGAACGAATGGTCGATCCTTTTGGTAAAAGTATCAGAAAGCGAAAAATTGCCCCCGAGGAGTGGTACTCAAAATATAAAGAAAAAGTTGAACCTCGTGTGGTTGATTTTATGCAAGTGAACAAAGTTAAGAAACAAAAATTCCCTGATGTTATATTTGAAATCCCCAAATGGTTTCAGCAATTGAAGCTTTATTTGAAACGCGATTTCGCCACAAAAAAATCGAATCGGCAATACCTTGCCATTGCTTTACTCGAAGCACCTATTCTGTCTTTAATACTGGGTTTCTTCTCAAAATATTCGGCAAATGGATTGTATGTTTTTGGCAACAACGATAACATTCCTGCCTTCTTTTTTATGAGTGTTGTTGTGGCACTTTTTATTGGATTAAGTATTAGTGCTGAAGAGATTTTTAAAGATCGAAAAATATTGAAACGGGAAGAATTTCTCGACTTGAGCAGGGGGGCCTATTTTACTTCTAAAATTCTCATATTATTTGCCATATCGGCTATTCAAATACTTTCCTTTGTTTTAATTGGACATTACATGCTTGAAATAAAAGGCCTTACTTTTTCGGTTTGGCTAATTCTGTTTTCAACGGCTTGTTTTGCTAATTTATTGGGCTTGAATCTTTCTTCCGGCTTAAATTCGGCTGTAAGCATATATATTCTGATTCCAATGATGCTGGTTCCTCAGCTATTGCTTAGTGGAGTGATTGTTGATTTTAATAAAATGCATCCCTCAATGACCAGTTATTCGCGTACTCCCTATATTGGTGATTTAATGGTTTCACGATGGGCATACGAAGCACTCGCTGTGAACCAATTTGCCAATAACGATTATCGGAAAAAGATTTTCACTGAAGAACAAATAAAGAACGATCTTAATTTTAAAGCATTTTATTGGTTACCACAAGTACAACAGGATTTAGTTGTATACAAGAAGTATATCAATGAAAAAAACGAAATTGAAGCCGCTGGTATTGCACCTATATTAAGTTTAGCTTTAGATCAAATCGGAAGAGATATTCAAAAAGGAAAAGATTCCATCAATTTGGTAAGAACTGAACTAAGTGCAATACAACTGTCAGAGAATTCTTTTCAGTTTTTCAATCGCCTATTGACCGATGTTAAAAATGAATATCAGGAACAATATCAGTTGGCCTTAAATAACCTCGATCGAAAACACAAGGCTTTGCTTTTGACGAATAATGGTGACGCTGATAAATTGGTTGCTTTTCGGAATGAACATGTCAACAAAAAAATGGAAATGCTACTGCGTGACAAATATTCAATGAATAAAATATATATCAGCAAAAATAGAATATTACAGGGCGATGAACCAATATACCGGTATCCAGCTTATAGTAATGGCACTGCACATTTTTATTCTTCGGTAAAGATCATTGGAAACATTCGAATTAAAACCCTACTTTTTAACGTTTTAATCATTTGGTTCTTCACTGCTCTTTTAATGGTCTCTCTTTATTTTTCTTGGCTTAGAAAATTATTGCAGACTATCGAACGTTGGCGATTATTACAACAAGCGATCTTACACGATAAAATATTTTACAATCCCATGGCTTTTATAAAAGGGAAAAAGAATGAATAGTAGAATTCTTTTTTTATGTAGTGATTTGTTTCGAATGAGTGGACATTTGGATTAATATTGATTGGCTTTAGAATTATCGTGTATGATCTATGGAAACTTTCATTATTTTAGGAGAAAGATTAAAATTTATTATCATGAAAGCCATCATTTATTTGTTTGTATTTATTGTTTTTATTAGTTGTAGTTCACCAAAATCGGAACTTCATGCTTATCCAATTGAAGGGGTTAATCTCAATCAAATTGAGCTCACCGATCAGTTCTGGTTGCCTAAAATAAAAACCATTCAGCATAAAACCATTGCCTTTGCTTTGGAAAAATGCGAGCAGGAAGGCCGCATGGAAAATTTCTTAATTGCAGGTGGAATAATGGAAGGGCAAGTCAGGGGTGTTATGCCATTTGACGATACCGATTTGTATAAAATAATTGAAGGAGCTGCTTATTCTTTAATCATGTCGCCCGATACGGTTTTAGAAAGCTTGGTTGATTCTTTGATTTCAATTATTGCCATTGGGCAAGAGGCCGACGGATATTTAACTACTTACAAAACAATTGACCCAACTAATGGTCCAGCGCATTGGTGTCCTGCAGGCGACCGTTGGGAAGACCTTGCTTGTAGTCATGAATTGTACAATAGCGGACACTTATTTGAAGCTGCAACTGCTCATTATACCGCAACAGGGAAAACAAATTTTTTAGACATTGCTGTTAAAAATGCCGATTTATTGGTTGATGTATTTGGTCCGGGAAAGAACCCCGAAATGCCAGGGCATCAAATTGTAGAAACAGGTTTAATAAAGCTTTATAAAGCCACTCAAAAAGAAGAATACCTTGCATTAGCCAAGCATTTTTTAGATGCTCGAGGTGATTCAACCATTCGTCCCTTATTTGGACCCTATAATCAAGATCACTTGCCAGTTGTTGAACAAGACGAAGTAGTTGGACATGCTGTTCGTGGCGTATACATGTATGCTGGAATGACTGATGTGGCAGCTTTGTATAACGATGCCGATTATTTGAATGCCGTAAATAAGTTGTGGGAAAATATGGTGAATAAGAAAATGTATATCACTGGAGGAATTGGGGCCCTACACGAAGGAGAAGCATTTGGAGAGAATTACGAATTGCCCAACCTTACTGCCTACAGCGAAACTTGTGCCGCAATTGGCAGTGTTTATTGGAATCATCGGTTGTTCTTACTCACAGGCGATGTTAAATACCTCGATATTATTGAGCGTACTTTATACAATGGAGTAATTCCTGGAATTTCCCTCGAAGGAACAGAGTTTTTCTATCCCAACGCATTGGAATCCGATGGTAAATATGATTTTAATAAAGGACATTGTACTCGTTCAGAATGGTTCGATTGTTCTTGTTGTCCAACCAATTTGATTCGTTTTATTCCTTCAATTCCAAACCTTATTTATGCTACAACAGCCAACGAACTGTATGTGAATTTATATGCTTCGAATTCAGCCGAAATTGAAGTGGGTTCAAGTTTGGTTGGAATAACACAGCAAAGCAATTATCCATGGAGTGGGGAAACAAGCATTGAACTAAATCCAATCTCTTCATCGGAATTTACCTTGAAATTAAGAGTGCCAGGTTGGATGCGAAACGAAACGGTTCCAGGCGATTTATATCATTATACTTCAGAAAGCACGCTTCAAAGTACGCTTCTTTTGAATGGAGAAAAAGTAGCTGTTGAGGCGATTGATGGTTTTTATTCAATTAGCAGAACTTGGGAAAAGGGCGATCGCTTGGAAATTAATTTCCCTATGGAAGTGAAACAAGTTGTAAGTAACGAGAAGGTTACGAATAACCTAAACCATGTGGCCATTGAATACGGTCCCTTGGTATATTGCGCCGAAGAAGCCGATAATAAAAATGAAAATTGGGCAGTAAATACTGAAAGTAATTTCAAAGCCACTTACGACACATCTTTCTTTGATGGAATGAATGTATTAAAATCGGAAAGCGAGCTCACCTTAATCCCTTATTTTGCTTGGTCGAATCGAGGCGTTGGTAAAATGAAAGTTTGGTTGCCACTTGAGTAGTTATACCAAAAACAACAAAAAATGAGCGTTATAATTTAATTCTTTAGAGTTTATTCTTCGTTAAAAAAAATCGTCATAACATAGGCTATGCCTCATTTTTTTGCCTAGGCTAAACTCAATCCCGATAACTATCGGGACTAAAATTATTTAACGTGCATTCTTAATTGCATTTGATATTACTGAAAGCTACTTAAATCCCAATGTGCTGTAATGTTTGAAAGTGCCTTGGGATTTACTACTAAATTATTGGGTACCACATTACGTACTCCAATTTCATTGGTTGGTTTTCCATTCAATACATCGGCAGCTAAGTTGCCCGCAGTAATTCCAACGTCGTAATACCGAGCACCTACACCAAATATTACATTGTTGTAAACTTTGAAGGGGTTGTTGGTGAATAAAGGTATTTCAGCTCTTTCAGCTGCATTGATTAACTGATCTATTGCCGATTCAACTACATTGTCGCCACCCAACCAAAGCGCATCTATGCCACGCATGGTTAAACTCATGGCTGCTTCCCAAACCTGTGTTGATGATTCAACACTCATTTCAACTAATTCGATGCCATATTCGTCACATTTTTTACGAGCTAGACGAACGCACGCTTCGGAACAAACTTCACTGGTACACCAAACCGTTCCCACCTTTTTTAAATCGGGTTTCATTTTTACTGCAATGTCAAAAGCTTCTTCAACGGGCTGAAAGGTTCCAATCCCAACCAAGTGTTTTGGATGCTGGTGTGGTTCGGTTCCTGTAATGCCAACGCCCGAAATGTAGGGATCGGTAACAGCACTGAAAATATGCATTACTTTTCCTTCTTTATTCGCATTGGCCATGGTTTGTAAAGCAGGGGTGCTAATGGTTATTACCATGTCGAAATTACTACTAACAATGTTTTGGGCAATCATGTTTGCCGTTGGCATATCGCCTTCGGAACAGTATTGTTTGATGTTGCACGTTTCACCATCGATAAAACCACGCTGCTTCAATGCATCAATAATTCCATTTTCGGTATTGTCTAATATAACCCGAGATGCTATTTTGAATATCGCAATATCAGGAATCTCTTTCTCTGTTTGCTTACGATTCTCCAAATCGAGCAACAACAACACAAGTGCGGCAAGAACTAAGGCCAATATTGCACGTATCGTTTTTGGAAGTTTCATGGTTTTTTCAATAGTATTAATGAAGCTCGTTCTGTAAAGAAAATTAGTTATTCATACAGCGTTTGCTTGTTGTGTTAATGTTTTAACTATTCAAAATTTTCGTTTCAAACTACGGTTGTTTATCAGTCTGTGTTCTGACGAGACAATGCGTGTAAAACCACCGCTAGCATTTTTTAAAAAATCAATAAATTAGTCCACTTTAATAAAAAAAGAGTCAATATGGTCATTCCACAACCTACTAAAACAATTCCTTCCCAATAAGCAATTCTAAGTGCCCAAATTTTCCATGTCTTTTCACTATTCTGTCTTTTATAATAGTTCCATGAAACCCTTGTTATTAAAATTGCAAAAACGGTCAAAAGAGATATCGTTATAATCCATAATTTTGTCATGCTCTTCTTTTTCTATTTTGCTTGCCCGTATCGGCCATTAAACGTAATACTCTTCTAACAAAGCAGCTACACTTGTATCAACGTTGTCTTTACGACGAAGCTCGTCAAACAGGGTAAGCAGATCGTTTACTTTTAAGCGTTTCTTTTCGTCGCCTTTAAAATCGTAGGCAACTTTTCCTTGGTGCATCATTATAATGCGATCACCCAAATTCACGGCTTGTTGCATAGAATGAGTTACCATTAATGTGGTAAGCTTATCGCGTGAAATTACTTTTTGAGTAAGGTCAATAACCTTACTTGCAGTTTTAGGGTCGAGAGCTGCTGTATGCTCATCGAGTAGTAACAAACGCGGTTTCAATGCAGTAGCCATAAGCAAGGTAAGTGCTTGACGTTGGCCTCCAGAAAGCTTCCCAATTGGGTTTTCTAAACGATCTTCAAGCCCCATGTTTAATGGACGAACAATTTCTTTAAACTCCTTAATTAGTTTGGAAGGTAAGCCCCAGCCAATGCCTCTTTTCTTGCCACGTTTAAGTGCAAGCATTAGGTTTTCTTGAATCGACATGTTGGGAGCTGTTCCGCTAAATGGGTTTTGAAAAACGCGTCCAATGTATTTGGCACGTTTGTGTTCTCCCCATTTCGATATGTCTTCGCCATCGAGAATTATTGAACCTTTGTCAAGCAAAAAAGTACCGGCCACAGCGTTTAGTGCGGTTGATTTTCCCGATCCGTTGGTACCAAGTACACACACAAAACTTCCTTCTTCAATTTCGATGTTCACGCCTTGAAGTGCTTTTACCTCGTTGGCAGTTCCGGGGTTAAAGGTTTTTTCTATATTTTCAATTTTAAGCATGAGCGGTTGATTTTAGGTTTCGTTTTCTTTTGTTTTTCATAATGCCTGGTAAAATGAGCGCTATGAATACGAATAGTGCAGTAATAATTTTAAGGTCGTTTGGATTTAATCCCCATCGAAGAGCAATGGCTACTAATAAACGGAAGAGTACCGAACCAACAACAGCACCGGCAATTACAAAGCCTAAACTGTTATCGTTAATAATTGCTTCGCCAATAATCACACTGGCTAAGCCCCAAACCATCATACCAATCCCCATTTGTACGTCGGCAAAACCTTGGTATTGTGCAAGCATTGCACCTGCTAATGCAATGAATCCGTTCGAAAGAGCAATTCCTAATATTATCATGGAATTTGTATTTACGCCCAAGGCCCTAATCATTTGATCGTTATCGCCTGTTGCGCGCATGGCTGTACCAATGTTGGTTTTGAAGAACCACCACAATAAGTAACAGAAGGAAAGTATAGTAATTAGGCAAAATAGTAAGAGCCATAAATCTTTCACAGCTACTTGCCACCCTAGCAAATTTGTTTTTGTGTCAGCACCCGAAATCCAAGCCGAAAAGTTATCGACCCAAGTAAACACGGTCGTTTCGTTGAGTAATGGAATATTGCTTTTCCCCATCACATGCAAATTAACCGAGTAGAGCGCTGTCATTACTAAGATACCAGCCAGCAGTGGATTGATTTTAAAACGTGTGTGAATTAATCCGGTAATTGCACCTGCTGCCATTCCAGCTAAAAAAGCAATTAAACTTGCTAATAGCGGATTAACTCCTGCTACAATTAAAGCTGCTCCAGTAGCAGCGCCAAAGGTAAAAGACCCCTCGGCAGTGATATCAGGGAAATCGAAAATTCGAAAACTGATGAAAATTCCAAGCGCTAAAAGCGCCAATATTAAACCTATGGTTATTGATCCTATGAGTAGTGCCATATCGTTCTAATTAAATGTCAATTTCAGTGGTCCAGCAATGGCCCGATTTAAATAAACTCTCACCTAAACCGTTTATGTCACGGTTGTCGTTCAAAAGATGCATCACATCTATTACTTCGGAATTGTTGAATAAAGTATGAATAGTAGCGTCGTAGTTGATGTCTTCTTTTTGAAGAGGCGTATAAGGGAAAATTGCTGCATGTACATGTCCCTTTACTTGCTTGTTCAAAGGACGAATGAATTGTTCTAATTCTTTCGATGGATTGTTGGCAACAATTCCAAATACAACAGTTAAGGCGCGCATGTGAGCCGGTTCGGTAGTAAAGTTTACCTGTTCCCTTATTTCTGGAAATTGAAACAAATTTTTACCCGATACAGGCGAGGCATTCAAGTTAGTGCCTATTAAACCCGCGCTTTCGGCAAACATCAAAAAAGCGAAGTTTTTATGATTTCCCATTTCTGCCACTGTTTCAATAATCTGACCTAAGCCAATAGAAGTATTGGTATCGGGATTGTATCTAAATTCATTTTGAAAACCCTCTTCAACTCCTAAATAATACAATGTATTAATTTCAGGAACTAACTTACCGGTTTTTACCATGTAATCGGGAGTTTTGGTGTTGTTCGATGGCAATAAAGCAATGCCACTTCCTAAGGCAATAAACTCTCCGTATCGATCATTGCAATCGTTGTAATCTTCGCCAAAAGCACCAATGCCCAGCCCAAAAAAAGGGTTCTCAAATCGAAGCAATTGATTGTCGTCTTTCGAAAAAGAACCATTTTTTATTTTCTCGGGGCTCCCACTTTTGATCAAATTTAACTTGGATTGATCGCCAGTTTTACTCTTTGTAAAGTGATATCCGTTTGATACAATGCTCTCAATTTTCTTCGTCGTTACTGGTTGGGGAGGCTTTACCGATGGTGTAAAAATAGCAATCATACCAACCATGTCGAGCACAGTTCTCACATTCTCAGAAAATTCAACAATGCTTAATTCCCCGGAAATGGTATGAAAAGCTTTTTGCTGTTTTACCAGTATTCGAATTCCAGCCGAACTTAAAAAAACTACGTCACGAAGATTTAGTCCAACGTGATATTTCCCTTCCTCAATTAACGCGATTAGTTTATCGTCGAGATATCCAGCCCAATTGGCATCTAATCTTCCTGAAACAGTCAGTATAATTTGATCGCCTACTGACGTTCGATTTATAATTAATTTTTTCTCCATGTTTATTCCTTTTGGGTATATTTTTCGGGCAACTGAATATTGAAATATTCCATTGCTTCGGTATTTACTTTTAGGCTTGATTTTGTAACATATCTGAAAGGAATATTGGCAGGTGATGTTCCTTCTAATATTTCTTTGGCCATGTTTACTGCATCTACTCCGGCAAAATAATAATCGCGTGCAATGGAGGCTATTGCACCTTGGTCGGTTTGTTTCGATATAAATGCGAAGTAGGGAATTTTTGAATTGTAGGCTGTTTTAATAATTGAAGCGCCACAACTAGCCGTTAAATTGTCGGATATTTGAGTAAATGCTTCTATGCCTTGGTTCGCTATTGATAGAGCAGCATCGGCAACTTCGGTGGCACTGTTTGCAGGAACCGAAATTAGTTTTAAACCGTATTTTTCTGCTTCAATTTTTAAATGATCGTTGTACGATACCGAATTAACCTCGCCTGGTGTATAAATAGTCCCAATGGTTTTGATTCCCGGGATGGCTTCTTTCACCAATTTTACCATTCCTTCAAAATCGCTTAGTGTTGAAATACCAGTGAGGTGGTTCATGTGATTATCGAAAGAATCTCCCAAGCCAGCTATAAGAGGATCGCCAACATTCGTGAACACAATTGGGGTATCGGTAATTTTCTTTGAAATACTTTGGATTGTTGGTGTTGAAGTAGTAAAAACAATGTCCCATCTATCTGATGAAATAGCTTCGGCAATGCTGTTGAGTGTTGAAATATCGCCTTGTGCATTGAATACTTTAAGAGTGAAATCTTCGCCTTCAATTAAGCCTATCCTTTTCAACTCATCGCGCAAACCGTGTTCTGCATTTTCAGAATTTGGACTATCGACATAGTGTGCTAAACAGAATTTGTAATTGTTCCCTTTCAATTTATTATGATGTAAATATTTATCAGGAAATTGAATGCCCAATTCTTTTGCATAATCGGTATTTAATCGGATAATTTCGTCCACGTAGTTTTCGATGGGAATATCCGCTGGACTTTCGCCATTCAGAACTCTTGCCACATAACTCGCTGTTCGATAGCCAGTTTTATACCAACTAATTCCAACGGCAGCCAATGCACCATCGTCAACAAAATCAATGTCGTTAATTACTAAAGGTACCTTGTTTTCGTGACACACTTTTACTATACCACTAAATGCCTGAAAGGCGGTATTATCGCCAGTTATCCAAATAGCGTCTACATTTCGCATGCATAAAGCCGAAATTGCCTGATAAACTTCGTTTGTGTTAATTGCTGTATTCTCTACCAGCTCTATTCCTATAGATTCACAATACTTTCGCCCATCTCCAATAACTTTAACAGAATTGGCTTCCGATGAATTGTAGAGGGTACCTATTCGTTTTACATTGGGAATACTCTCCACAATAAAGTCGATGGTTTTCTCAACTGGCGGGAAAGAACCCACCCCGGTAATGTTGGGCCGATGGTCGGTAAAACTCTTGCCGGCTCCAGCTTCGAGAGGTGTGTATGAAAGCGAAAAAACAATTGGGTGATTTTTTACAACCGAAAGCGCAGCTGTAACTGCTGGCGTTGAAGTAACTACAATTAAATCGATATCCTGATTGTCCATGTTCAAATGAATAGGCTGCAAATTGGCCATTTCGCCATTGGCATGTTGCGAAATACAGGTAATGTTACTGTCTTTTACAAAGCCCAAATCTTTCAATCCATCCCAAATTCCTTGTTCTGCCCTATCGAATGCTTTCTCGGGAGCAAAATAGGTCAATCCAATTTTGTAGTTACGCCCAGGAATTGCTCTCATCCCTGATGCTACCATTCGTTTGGAGTTTGTTTCCGACTTGTCTTTTCTATTTTCAAGATCGGAAACGAGTAGGATTGCTGCTGTAAAAAGCAAGGCCAAAAATCCATTTATTATTTTTCTAATTTTCACGAGATTAAATTTTTATAAGTTATTGTATATCTGTTGGGTCAAAAGGACTTTCTTGAACAAACAGTATTCCCGCGTGGAACTCGCTTGATTATAATCATCTCCTTTTGTGGTGTTCTGCCATGCTCGTTTCATCTGATTAAATTGTATGTTTTCAAATTTATCATTTGTATCTTGCTATGTATCATGGTTCTGCGCTAGCTAATTCTAATCATTTTTCCACAATTAATTTTATCATAGTTACGTGTGTAATGCTAAAATAAATTGTGGTTGTTTCATTGAAGTTCCTTTTTGTTTAATTGATACTCAATTCTATCATTTAATAGAAAAGAAGATACAGGATTTTCAGGTTTTAAACTAAAATATTTTTTTCGACAAATCTGCCATAAAAAGGGTACATTAATAGGTCGCCAAGGAATGTAGCTGTTAGTAATAGTACTGGTTTCATTTTTGAAAAGTTGATTGAATTGATTTTTACATAAAAATATATTTAATTGCCTAAATATCAATTGAGGTAGATCTTTATTTTTATGATTTTTTGATGTTGTAGAAAACATTAAAAGGCTTGCTTTTACGAGTGATAACTCATAACAGGAAACGAAATAACAGCAATAAAGCATGTAACTTAAAAACCCAATTAAAGTTACGTTACTTATGTGTTGGTAGCTTTGAAAACATATGCCTCACTTAAAAAAAAATCACCTTAAATTTGAGCATTTCACAAGTGATTTTGAAAAACGATATTTCTTTATAGCCGAGGGAAGACTTTCCTTAGGGAGAAACAATGAGGTCATTATTAATTATTTAATTAAAGAGAATATGTGAAATTTGCTTCGGAAATAGCACAAACTTTAAATAACGAATTAAATGGATTACTTCATTAAAGTGTAAATCTTATTTCAATTTGGTATTTGTTGGGTTGTATTTCAGAATCGAGGTTGGTATATATTTAGTGTATCAGATTGTGGTTGATTGAAATACATGGTTTTAGTG
>JAQIBQ010000385.1 GCA_027859005.1 Prolixibacteraceae bacterium
GTGAATAAAGGAGCCACACTAAGAATTAGCCAAGGTAAAAAACCAAAGATACTGGCTAAGGGCTTTTTGCTTGCTCCTAATTCTTGATGTACCAATCCGCCTGTCAAATCATCGTTTCCGTCGTGTTGTCCTTCAACTGCAGTTTTAAACTTTAGGTCTTGAATGGTACGAATTACATCGTGAATTTTAACATCAGCTTTTTTAATCTCACCGTATGCAAACATTCGTATTTGCTCTTTTACATCTGGTGTTGCCAATTCTTTTTCGGCTAGTTTTTCGTTTAACCAATTCTGGTATTCTTTCTTATCTTTTTCAGGATAATCATGTTCATTCTCTATAAGAACTTGCTGATTAGCCATGCTATTTTTTATTTCGTCGAAAAAGGTATCGTCAACCTTATTGTCTGAAAGGTGCATTAATATTCTCACATAACTCTCGGTATCGGAGTTTAGTAATAGTTCTATTTCATTTTGAATTTGAATTTGCCTGCGACGAGACTCGTACCACTTCAGTTCTTCCCGTTCGTATATGAAATGAGGATCTATTGTTGCTATTCCATTTTCCCGTTTTGACAAAACAATTATTCGATCGGCAAAATCAAGTGATAGAGGAATATTGTGAGACACTATTATTGCACTTACATTTTCTCGTTTATTTGCAATAAAGTCGCGAATAAAGTGCATTAATTTTACAGAGTTAAAGTGGTCGAGATTTCCAGTTGGTTCATCTCCAAAAAGTACTGTAAAATCGGGGTTTATGGCTCGTGCAAAAGCTAAGCGTTGGCGTTCTCCTCCAGAAAATTCAAAAGGTTTTTTTTCGTATGATAAACTTGTTACACTTAAATTTTTCACCAACGATTCAATGGCATTAAAGTATGCTTCTGATTCGGGTTTATTCTGAATAAGTTCAGTTAAGCCAACATTTTCCAATGCTGAAAAGTTGGGCATTAAGTTCGTACTCTGAAAAATGAAGCTGTAATATAACATTCGAATATTATAGCGTTCAGCCTCCTGATTCTCACCCCATAAATCGGCAATATCATATTCATCATTGTCGTTCGGAAAGAACTTAATTACCGATGTTTCGTTATTGACAGTTTGAGTCATTAAACCCAAGGTCTCAAGCAAAGTACTTTTTCCCGATCCAGAAGGTCCCAAAAGAACCGTAATTTTTCCCTTTGGAATTATCAGTTCCTCCGCTTCAAGAACAGGTTGCCCTTCGTTGTATGCACAAGATAATTTCTCAATTTGAAAAAGAACATTCTTGCGATCAATACCATCTTTTTTTGGTTGATCTGACATTTGCTTAATCGTTAGTTTAAATGATCTTTATATAAAAATTCAATCAAATCCTGTTCTCCAAACTCATTTGCATTATGAGGAAAGATTCGAGAATCAATCCAATAATGCTTAAGTCCTGAACCTGTCCCCATAGGTATTTTGAACGAAGCTTTGAAATTATTGTATTCTTTATTGTATTTCTTGAAATACTCAGCAAACTTTTGATTCAAATTTGGATCTTCTTCTACCTCTCCATTTGTTAAATGATATAAATATTCGTAGAAAATAGTCCACATATGGCTTTCAAAGAAATCTTCTGTTAAAAGGTTCTGACCGTCGTAAATACTTTGAATGTGCCCCTTAGTGATACACCAATCGATAAGGTATTCGTACAACATTACATCAGGAAATCGTTCAGGTGAGCTTACATCTAACAACTTTATGTTTTTGTATTTTTCTTTTCCTCCCCAACCGGTTAGAATTGCAGATAATGTATACAGGCTTAGTGTATCAATAGCTTCATTCACTTCAGGAAAATAGCCCAATATATCTACAAGTATTTCTTGCCAACCGTATATAATGAAAGAACGAGATTCGTTACCTGATAAAGCTAGTTCATCAGTAGGAATAAGTCGTTCTAACGATTTCTTTATGGAATATAAATCCTCGCGAGACATTAATAGTACATCCTGATATATAGGATTCTTCATTCCATCTTCAAAACGCTTGGCATAACCAGTATTGTATACCTGCCCGTTCTTTTGAAAAACAATGTCTAACTTTTCTTTAGAAATTCCTTGATCTTCGAGCTTTGCTATAAAACTGACCAATTCCTTGGCATGTTCATTTTGAATTTTTCCATTCAAATACTCAGAAATACCATCGAGTTGATGATTAACCTTTTGATCTATTTTATTTAAACCTTTCTCAATATCCTTTAAAAGTACCTGTTGATGAATACTTCCACCATCCGGTGCCATTTTGAAAAATCCAGGAATACCAATATCTGCCTTTATTTCAATTTCATCATTTCGTTGTTCTAATATTTGACCTTTTACAAGTTCACCATTTTCATTTGCACGTTTAATTACAATGTTTTCCATTAAACTTTTCACCTGCGTTCTAAATGAATCGTAAGCAGGTCTTACATCAAGAGCAACCTGATGATGAACTTGATAAGCAAAAAGATTTATATCCTTCTTCACCATTAAGTCAACCAATTCGTTTTCGTTTACACTTGATATATCAGCAGATGTTTTTCCATTACAATCAGTTACTTGAGTTCGATTATGATTTCCTGCATCACCAATTAATATTAGAAAGTTTGATTCTCCAGAAGGTGGATCGAAACGTTCAATTGCCTTTTTCATTCCATAAAACACAGCTTCTTCAGGATCTGTATTACAACGGTTAAATGTAGGTGTCATATAACGACTAAACAAACTGGTTACACCATTATAATTAGAAGTTAAGTCGCGTGTATAATGAATTGTATTTGATTTCCCTTCAGATGCATCGCGATAAAGCAAAGCACCAAAACGGTAATTGTTGGCACTTTTCAATAAGCCACGCATTGTTTGCTTAATAGCGGTTTGAATAGCACGAGAATAAGGAACCATGCTACTGGTTGCATCCACAACAAATATTACATTAACGTTTCGTAATGACCCAGACATTGAATCAATTACATGCTTAATGCTTGCAAATTCGTCACTCGACAAACGACCTCCTTCTTCTGATCTCAAATCGCCAATTACTCCAACTTTCGATACTCCATTGTAAATATCCAAAACAGGAAAGCGATCGACTTCACCGATAGCTCTAGAATTATAATAATTACTCGATTCCTCAAAAATTGTAGATCCGGTAGCGCTTTTGGTAGTATATATTTTAGCTTTTTTACCGTTTGCTTTTCTTGCGGCAACAGCTTTGTCATCCCAATTTACTACAAAAGCTAATCGGTGATTCCACGCTGTAGTTTGTGATTTCAACACCCATCCTTTAACAAATGCTGCATCTCTATTGATATCCAAAATTTGAGGAATTTCTGCTAACAAATAAGCTGTAGGAGTTTCTTTGTATACGTAATTAATTTGATAAACAAGTGCAGAATTTATAGAATCAGATTGATTACAACGTGGATGAGAATAATATTCAGGAGCACGAATTTTTTGTTGACTGCCTGAAATAATATTCATAACCATTGCTTTTTTGTTAAAAATACCGTCTTTAAATTCAGGTAAATTTACATCGCGCGTTTTTAAACAGGTTCTCCAAAGCAACATATCGTCCTTTTTAACCCAAGCAGTCCTAGACGAAGCTCCATCAACTAAATTCCCTCTAAAATCAGCGTCTTCAATTTTAATTATCTGAATAGAATTTTGAGACTCATCAACCACATACATTGGTTCCATAAAAGAAAGCTTTGTACCTTTTGGGGACTTACAAGACTTATCGGAATATAAAACAGTACCTGGTTTGTCAGAAAAAACAATCCATAATTCACCTTCCTTATTTTTCCCTGGTAGAGCAGCCGAAGCATTGTCCATAGGCATTAGGTACTTTCCAGGAGTTCTCATCACATTGTGTTGTCCCCAAACAATATTGTTATAAATTGAAACAAAAAACAACAAAACAGTGAATAGAAATATTTTCTTCATAATCCATTTTTTTAGCCAAACATTCGATATTAAAAGGCTGTTCATTTTCTCAAAACCAGCTTAAGATAGTATTTCAAATTTAACTCTGAAAATAGCATCTCCAAAATCTTATCAATAAAAATAATTACAAAACCATACTTTGCAAAGTAAAACACTAATCTTCAATAAGTTGACAGATCATTGCTACTAACAAATAAAACATTTTTTAATAAGATTAACCCCTTTTCAGTTCCTTAAACTAGTTTAAACCACTAAGATATCGTTATTTGAAATTAAACGTTAAAAATTCTTATAAAGTTTTTCAAATAACATACCATTTTTCAAGAAAATGTAAATGAAAGGCTATAATAAATGTTAAAATTGTAAAGTCAAATTCTCAAAAATCAACATTCATTTAATTTGAGTATTACATTGAATTATGAAAGTACAGTTATTCATCCCCTGTTTTGTAAATCAATTTTATCCTTCAGTAGGAAAAAACATGGTTAAACTTTTTGAAAAACTTAACCTTGAAATTTTATACAATTCAAAACAATCTTGTTGTGGCCAAATTGCGTTTAACGCTGGAAATTGGAAGGAAGCAAAAAAAATGGCTACTAAATTCATCTGCGACTTCCAACCCAATATACCCATTGTCTCCCCTTCTGCATCATGCACGTCGTACCTTAAAAACTATTACTCAAAATTGTTTGAAAAAAATTCATCGGAATCTATTGCTTTTGAAGAAATGAATTTAAAAAATCACGAATTATCTGATTTTTTAGTTAACCACCTAGCTGTAAGAGACATTAGTGCTTCATTCCCTCATAAAGTTACCTTTCATGACTCTTGTAGTGGTTTACGTGAATATAAGCTAAAGAATGAAGCTCGAATACTTCTTAAGCATGTGAAAGGGCTTGAATTAATTGAAATGGAAAATTTGGATGAATGCTGTGGCTTTGGAGGCACATTTGCAGTAAAGCACAAACACATTTCACAGGCAATGGTTGAACAAAAGGTTGAAAATGCTCTTAATACTGGAGCTGAATACATCACTTCAACTGAAACATCATGCTTATTAAATATTAACAGTTACATTAAAAAACATAAGCTTCCTTTAAAAGCGATCCATTTTAGTGAAATTATAACAAGTGGTTGGTAGGGATGAGTCAATTGAGAATATAAAAATATTCGCATCTATTTGGTGTCAGGCATTAAAACACAATCACTTCAATATAAGGCAATTACAAAAACCCAGGAAAGGGAGTACGAGTTAACCATTTAAGTTCATTTGTTATTGACAAGCAACTAAACGAGGAATGGCCTTTTTACTATTAAATATTAAGTCAAAAAGAAATTCGAAAAAATAAGGATATAGCATCAAAAAATTAATTTATTACCAATGTCCAATGACTTGTTAGTTTATCCATATTGACGGAATCCTTATTGTTTTTATGAATTCCAGCCCTATATTTTATGTTCCTATACCGAACTAATGTTCGGTACGAATCTAAAAAATTTGCATCTTATGTAGCTTATTGTATTCTCCCTTTTCTGCCAATAATTCTTCGTGTGTTCCTTGCTCAACAATTTCTCCTCGTTTAAAAACACAAATCAAATCGGCATTTTTAATAGTAGATAAACGGTGAGCAACCACGATTGAAGTACGATTTTTCATTAAATGCTCCAAGGCATCCTGAACCAACTTTTCTGATTCAGTGTCTAAAGCAGAGGTTGCTTCATCAAGAATCATTATGGGTGGATTTTTTAATACTGCACGTGCAATTGACAAACGTTGGCGTTGACCACCAGAAAGCTTAGTTCCTCGGTCGCCTATATTTGCTTGGTACTCATTTTCTGTTTCAACAATAAATTCATGAGCATGAGCCACTTTAGCTGCTTCTTTTATTGCATCAATTTTAGCACCCTCTTTTCCAAAAGCAATGTTATTTTCAAAAGTATCGTTAAACAAAACAGGTTCTTGGCTCACATAGCCCATTAAAGCTCTCAAATCTTTCAAACTAATATCTTTAGTACTAATTCCGTCAATTAGAATTTGCCCAGCATTTTCGATGTCCCAAAAACGAGGTAATAAATTAACGAAAGTAGTTTTCCCAGAACCTGATTTACCAACTAAAGCAACCGTTTTTCCTTTGGGTATGATTAAGTTAATTTTTTTCAAAACCTTGTGCTTTCCGTATCCAAACGAAACATTTTTAAATTCAATGGTATGATCAAATGAAGTCTTTGATACAGCATCAACTTTATCGGAAATTGGATTTTCGGCATCGAGTATTTGATCTACACGTTCCATTGCTGCCAAGCCCTTCTCTACACTATAAAAAGCGGTTGAAAAAGCTTTTGCAGGATTAATAATACTATAGAAGAAAACCAAATATGTAATAAAATCTTCGGGAGCTAAGTTGCCTTCGTTTTTCAATATTAAGCTACCACCATACCATAACACAATAATAATAATTGATGTACCCAAAAACTCACTTACCGGATGAGCCAAAAACCTACGCCACATTAAGCGATTCATTGTTTTATAATAATCGCGAGTTTGGTTTTGAAAACGTTTAGCCATACGTTCCTCTGCACTAAATGCCTTAACAATGGTTAAACCTGAAAGAGATTCGTCGATAGTACTTAGCACCTCTCCCATTTTGTTTTGTCCCTTGCGTGAAGGCTTTTTTAAACTTCGACCAATTCTTCCTGTAATAAAACCAGCTATAGGTAACATTACTAAAACAAATAAAGTAAGTGACCAACTCATATACACCATTACTAGTAGCGAAATAACAATTAGAATTGGATTTTTAAATAGCATTTCAAGTGAATTCATTATTGAATTCTCTACCTCAGTAACGTCACCAGTTACACGAGCCATAATATCTCCCTTACGTTCTTCAGAATAATATCCAACTGGAAGAGAAAGCAATTTTTTGTAAAGTTTATCTCGCAAATCGCGAACAACACCGTTTCGTAAAGGAACCATACTAAAGCTAGCCAAATAGGTAAATCCAACTTTTAAAAACACCATAATAATCATAAAACCGCCTATAATATAAAGTGCTTTCATGTAACCAGCATCTTCAATAATATTACTCATGTAATAGTAAAGATTATGCTTAATGGCATCAAAATTTAAAGAAAATGGAACCTTATTAGTTACTGTTTCTTGCGTACTAAAGAGTATACCTAGTACTGGACTTAATGAAAGAAATGAAAAGGCGCCAAAAATTGCACCCAGTAAATTGAAAAGTAAATTAAGTGTTGCCCATCCTTTGTATGGTGGAAGAAAGCGTCGAAGTAACTGTAAAAGGCCTTTCATTAAATAGTATGGTTATGAGGTCTAAATGGGATAACTATGATTATTCCTTTTTATTGCATTGGAAGAGAAATAAAAAAAGCACTACACAAATAGTACTTTTTCTATATCTGATCAGGATTAAATCCCTGTATAATTCTGAGGTGTAATTAATTTAAGCCTAGCTTTAATCTTATCGCTAACGTCTAACGATTCAATAAATTCGTGAATAGAATTTCTATCTATTTTAGAATTTGTACGCGTAAGGTTTAACAAAGCTTCGTATGGATTTGGATAGTTCTCACTACGAAGAACTGTTTGAATTGCTTCAGCTACAACACTCCAATTGCGTTCTAAATCGGCATCAATAACATCACGATTAATCAACAATTTATCCAGTCCTTTTAAAGTTGAACTCAATGATATTAATGTATGTGCAATAGGAACTCCAATGTTACGTAATACCGTAGAATCAGTTAAATCTCGCTGCAGACGAGAAACGGGCAATTTTGCAGAAAGGTGCTCGAATAATGCATTTGCAATTCCAACGTTACCTTCAGAATTTTCAAAATCGAATGGATTTACTTTATGGGGCATTGCCGAAGAACCAATCTCTCCCTTTTTAATTTTTTGTTTGAAATATTCCATCGAAATGTAGGTCCACATATCGCGGTTTAAATCTAAAATTATGGTATTAATTCGTTTCATGTTATCGAAAATTGCACCATAATTATCGTAATGTGCAATTTGTGTTGTTATTTGAGAACGCTCTAGTTTTAATGAATTCTGGCAAAAATTATTTCCAAAATCAACCCAATCTACTTGTGGATAAGCAACATGATGAGCATTAAAATTACCAGTAGCTCCACCAAATTTAGCATAACAAGGAATTCCCTTTAGTAAATCCATTTGAACTTGAATACGTTCAACAAAAACTCTCAATTCCTTACCTAAACGAGTAGGTGATGCAGGCTGTCCATGAGTACGTGCCAACATTGAAACATCGTCCCAACTTTCAGCCAGTTCTTCTAACTTACTAACTACTTCACCTAAACGGGGGAAATAAACCTCTTGAACTGCATCGCGCAGAGAACAAGGAACAGCTGTATTATTTATATCTTGTGATGTAAGTCCGAAATGAATAAATTCTTTGAATTTTTGTAAGCCTAATCCATCAAATTTTTCTTTTAATAAGTATTCAACGGCTTTAACATCGTGGTTCGTTGTGCGTTCAATTTCTTTTGCTCTTCCAGCATCTTCAACAGTAAAATCGTTATAAATTTTACGTAGATCTTCAAATTTAGAGTGGTCGAAATCAGCCAATTGAGGTAAAGGAATTTCACACAATGAGATAAAATATTCAACTTCGACAAAAACACGGTATTTAATTAAAGCGTATTCTGAAAAATACTCTTCTAACTCACTTACTTTACTATGATAACGCCCATCAATTGGCGTGATTGCTGTTAATTCCTTTATACTCATGATCACATTTTTAATTGAAGCCCCAAAGATATAATTATTTTGAGTCCTTTAATTCTGATTTATGAACACAAAATTAACGATTAAAAAAGGATATGCCATGCTTCAAATAAAAAGAGTATTTTTATAGCTTAAAAGCTTAATATACTAGAAATACTAAAGTACATGAAAAAGGCATATCTACTACTATTCGCAATTGTTTTCTCAACTATCTTAATTGCACAAGAGAATGATTCAATGTTGATTTACAAATTCAATATTAAAGAGCAAATCGCACCGGCAGTTTGGCGCCATACGAAAAAAGTTTTTGCCAATGCCGATAGCATGAATGCCGATTTAATTATCATTCATATGAATACTTATGGTGGAACTGTAGTTGATGCCGATTCAATTCGAACAAAAATTTTAAATAGCCCAATACCAGTTTGGGTGTTTATCGATAACAATGCAGCATCAGCAGGCGCTCTTATTTCCATTGCTTGTGATAGTATATTTATGCGCCCAGGTGCAAATATTGGGGCCGCAACCGTTGTAAATCAAAGTGGCGAAAAAGCTCCGGATAAATACCAATCGTACTTCCGCTCAACCATGCGAGCAACGGCTCAAAGCCACGGTGCCGATACAATTACAACAGAAACTGACACCCTGATTAAATGGTTCCGTGATCCAATTATGGCCGAAGCTATGGTTGATGAAGACATATACATTGCAGGAATTGCAGATACGGGAAAGATCTTAACTTTTACTGCAGTTGAAGCTCAAGAAAACGGATATTGCGAAGGCATTGTTGAAAATATTGAAGAACTACTTGAACAAGCCAATATTGAACACTATGAAATTAAAGAGTTTGTACCATCCGGTATTGATAAGATTATAGGATTTCTTACCAGTCCAATTGTATCGGGTATACTAATTATGGGAATTTTAGGTGGCATTTATTTTGAAATGCAATCACCGGGAATTGGTTTCCCTCTTGGAATAGCAATACTTGCAGCCATCGCGTATTTTGCTCCTTTGTATCTAGAAGGCTTGGCTGAGAATTGGGAAATTATTGTTTTTGTAATTGGGTTGGTTCTGGTTGCGCTCGAAATATTTGTAATACCCGGTTTTGGAATTGCGGGTGCTTTGGGTATAACATTTACCATTACTGGCTTAACATTAAGCTTGCTGGGGAATGTACATTTCAATTTCGACAATGTAGAAGGTTCAACAATAATTGTTGCACTCTTAACTGTTACTATTTCGATTTTCACGGGTTTAATGCTTTCGTTCTGGCTGAGTAAAAAGCTATTTACAGCCAGTAAAGGACCGTTGCATAACTTAGCCCTAAATAGCTCACAAGAATTGAAAGATGGCTATGTAGGTGTTGATGTACATCAGTTTGAAATGATTGGAAAAACAGGTATTACCCATACCGTTTTACGCCCATCAGGAAAAATAAAAATTGAAGGAAATATTTGGGATGCAATGTCAGATGAGGGGTTTATAGACAAAGGTGAAGCAGTAAAAGTAATTAAACAAGAATCGGCTCAACTCTATGTTCATAAAGAAGACTAAATGTATTCAGTAGCTTTGATTAGTTACAAGAAATTTGTTTGAAAAGATTACTTAACTAGAACTATTCGTTGATCTATGTTTCAAGGCTTCACGTGGAGTGAAACCTTGAATATGTAACAATTAATTTTTCATCTTATAGAGCACGTGAATCGTTTCTAATAAAACAACTACTTTAATTGCTTGAACGATAAATTCAAGGCTTTCTCAAAGCTTTTAAGTTGCTTCAATTCGTTTGGAGTAACCAAACACAAGGATATACCTTTTTTACCTGCACGAGCCGTTCTACCGCTTCGATGTGTATAATATTCTTCTTGATCGGGCAATTGGTAATGGTATACATGAGAAAGACCTTCAATGTCGATACCACGAGCTGCTAGATCAGTTGCAATAAGTATTTGAACACGTTCGTTCTTAAAGGCACGCATTGCTTTATCCCTCTCCTTTTGAAGTAAATCACCATGAATTGCATCAGCAGGAATATTTTTAGCAATTAGCTGTTTGGTAAGAATTTTAGTAGCCTTTTTTGTTTTACAGAAAACAACAGATCTGTTCTCGCCACTTTCTTTTATGAGTTGCAGAAGCTTAGGGAATTTTTCTTTTTCCTCGCAAACAAAGTATTCATGAGAAATGTCTTTATTCACAACATCTTTCGCATTTACTTCAATTCGATGTGCATTACTTTTTAAATGCTGGTTAACAATTTCTTTAATTCCGTGTGGCATAGTAGCCGAAAACAACCATTTACATTCAGCTTTTGAGGCATAAGTAAGAATTTCGTCGAGTTCTTTTTTGAAACCCATACTTAACATTTCATCGGCTTCGTCTAGAATTACAGTTTTAACATTATGAAGAACAACTGCTTTTTTATTGATTAAATCGATTAAACGACCTGGAGTTGCCACAATAATGTGCGTTGGCCTACTAAGCCTACCAATCTGAATACTAATGTGTTCACCACCAAAAACAGCTTCTGTAAATATTTTCTCAGTGTATTTTGTGAATCTGAACAATTGTTTAGCAATTTGCTGTCCTAATTCGCGCGTAGGACAAAGAACTAAGCCTTGCACTTCGTTTTTCGAAGGATTTATTTTATTGAGTAAAGGAATCCCATAAGCAGCAGTTTTACCTGTTCCTGTTTGTGCCTGGCCCACCAAATCGATAGTATTATTAAGCAAAAGAGGAATTACATTTTCCTGTATTTCAGTTGGTTTTATAATATTGAGCTCATTCAAACCCTTAATCAAATCTTTTCCAACACCTAAATCTTCAAAATTTTTCAAATTTCTTTATTTTACAATTAGCGTGCAAAAGTAGTTTTAAATTACACCAATCAAAATAAATAAATTGCTCATTAATAGCGAACAATAATCCTTAGTAGTAAAATAACAGTACTTTTGCCGAATGTCAAAAACGAATAAGAGTCAAAAAAGCATATTGGAGAAATTAAAAATTGCAGCGCTA
>JAQIBQ010000443.1 GCA_027859005.1 Prolixibacteraceae bacterium
AAAATTATTGCTGTGCCATATACGTAGTTTCATAATTTACTCCTTTGTAATGTTAAATATTGTATGGAAGTAATTGTTTTTTCAACTACATCAATTCCATGGTCAACTCTATCAAAACCTTGATAGAAAATACTAGCAACAGGTCCACGTGCATTTCTACATACTTCTTTTGCAGCTTCAACACCTCCACTAGCCATTGCGTCTTCAACACTAGCTAATAATTTTTTAGTGTTTGTTGTTGCTAAGTTTAAGTAAATAATACGCTCGATGGCTAAAGCCAAACCTAAAATCAACGCAATCAATACGAATGACATAAAGCCAGGATCACCTTCAATGAACTTTTGTTTCATTATGCTGTGAAGTGATTGACCTTCTTCAGCAGCAGCAGCAGCTTCCTCAATAGGATCAGCAGCTAAATCAACTACAGTCGAATCTGCGGCAACAGAATCTACCTCAGCTACCTCTTCAGTAGCCATCTCAGCTTGATCCTGAGCAACAACATTTACCGACATTCCGAAAGCGAATATCGCCAGTACAGCTATTAATGCAAATAATTTTTTCTTGATGTTTTTCAATTTCTTCAACAATTATTCAGATTTTTTATTTGTATTTATTTCTTCATTGCGGAGAGAGAGGGATTCGAACCCTCGGTACCCTTTAGAGGTACACACGCTTTCCAGGCGTGCCAGTTAAGCCACTCCTGCACCTCTCCAATAATTCTACTTCTTGTCAAAATGCAAGAATTGTTTATTCATTATATACTAGAACTTAACAACCAAATCTCCTACACCAGCCTATCCTACTACCATTCGGAGTGATTTTGGTAACCCTCATTTTTTTTGAGGGCTGAAAATTACAAAAAAAAAAGAATAATCAACAATTCTAAATTGTTATTTCTCCTTTCAAATTTTGTGATAAATATTTCTTCATCTCTTCATTTGTTAACCCTTGCCCTAACAAGTACATTAGCTTTGTTATAGCCGACTCAGTTGTCATATCATTTCCGCTTACAACATCTGCATTTTTTAGGTCAAGACTTGTTTCGTACATTCCCATCTGCACTTTTCCACCTGCACACTGGCTCACATTAACAATAATTATACCTTTTTTAGTCGCTTTACGAACAGATGTTGTAAACCATTCGAAATTTGGAACGTTTCCAGATCCAAAAGACTCTAAAACAACACCTTTTAGGTTTTCTATATTTAGTATCGAATTTACAATTGATTCTGTTATGCCTGGAAATATTTTCAAAATAACCACATCGGCACACATATTACTACATGCTCGAAGAATTCCATGATTACTTTTGTTGTTGATATAATCTTCGAAATAGGTAATTTCAATACCCGCCTTGGCAAGCGGTGGGTAATTTTTTGAATCGAAAGCTCTAAATTGCTGTGAGTCTATTTTTGAGGTTCTATTACCTCTCATCAATTTTGTGTCGAAATAAATACAAACTTCAGGCACTAACGATAGACCATTCTTTTTTGCTGCTGCAATTTCTACTGCTGTGAGCAAGTTCTCTTTCCCATCGGTGCGCAACTTCCCAATGGGCAACTGCGAACCGGTTAGCACAACAGGCTTATCCAAATTATCGAGCATAAAACTTAAAGCCGAAGCTGTATACGACATGGTATCGGTTCCATGTAGGATCACAAAACCATCGTATACTTCGTAATGCTCTTGAATTGTACTTACTAATAGATACCAGAATTCGATGGTTATATTCGAAGAGTCGATTACAGGCTGAAATTAAATATAATATATATTGTTTCCAAAATCTTCAAGCAAAGGTATTTCTTTCGAAAGTTCGTCGAAATTAACAGGAACCAATGAACCATCTTCAGGTCTTTCGGCCATTCCAATTGTTCCTCCTGTATATATTATAAGTACCGATGGTTTCATTCACTCAATTATTATAGCTGCAAATGTATGAGTAAATCGAATATATTTCCAGTATAAAAATCATTTTTCCTAAAGGAATAATTAAATATCAAAAACAGTACATGCCGTTTTGGTGGTTAGGTCTGCCATTTCATTCTCGCTAATGCCAAAAATAGCTGAAACTTTTGAAAGCACATAAACCAAATAGCTGCTTTCATTTCTTTTACCTCTGAAAGGAGTTGGAGCCAGATATGGGGCATCTGTTTCAAGAACAATATCATCGGGCTTAAGTTGTGCAACCATTTTATCAATACCCGAATTTTTAAATGTAACAATCCCGCCTACGCCTATTTTAAAACCCAAATCAATAACACTTTTAGCTTGCGCTGTATTTCCTGTAAAGCAATGAAAAATGCCTTTCATTCCATCGAACCTATTCTTTTTTACCAATTCATAAACAATATCGAACGATTCTCGAATGTGTATCGAAAGTGGCAAATTATATTTTTGAGCTAATTTCAATTGACGCGTAAAAACCAATTCCTGTTCTTTTCGAAAAGTATCATCCCAATACAAATCAATACCAACCTCACCTATTCCGTAGAATTTTTCTTTATTCAACCAATACTCTACCACTTCTAGTTCCTCCTCAAAATCCTCTTTAACAGAGGTTGGATGCAATCCAATCATAGGAAAACAGATATTCTCAAATTGCTTTGAGGTCTCAAGCATCATTTTAATAGTGGAACTATCGATATTAGGAAGCACTATTTTTTCAATACCATTATCAATCGACCTTTGAACGACTTCTTCTCTTTCGCCAATGAATTCTTCAGAATAAATATGTGAGTGTGTATCAATAAGCATATTAAAATATTTCGTCAAATGTAGAAAAGTTTTACGGTTGGAAGCCTTATATCCTTTAAAAGAAAACGTTATATAATTGTAAATAATTTTTTGATAAAATTGAGCAGAAGTGATTTTTAACATTATATATTTTATATTTACACAACTTGCAAAATACCTAATCAAATTTACGGACTTAACACATAAATTCTTCTAATTTTTAAATAAATTGCCGAAGGACTTTAGTAATATTAAATTGTAAATTTTGGTTAGTTCATGAACACTTCTTTTCGAACAACAATTAAAGTTAACCGATCGTCATTTACGATCGATTACAACACATCAACTTTTCTGATGGGCTCTTGTTTTTCTGACAGCGTTGGAGAACTATTGAACTATTATAAATTACCAGTGCTATTAAATCCATTTGGTGTTTTATACAATCCGGCTTCAATAGCACAAGCATTAAACACAATTATTTCGAACAAAACCATTCAAAAAGATGATCTATTCCAAAAAGATGACCTTTGGCATTCATTTGATTTTCATGGTTCATTCTCAGATACAAACAAAAACCTTGTTTTAAAAAACACAAATAGTGCAATACAAAATGCTCACAACTATTTAATAAAATCCAATTGTATAATTATTACACTTGGTACTGCTTGGGTATATGAATACATAAAAACGAATAAGATTGTAGCCAATTGCCATAAATTCCACGCCAATGAATTTAAACGTTACAAACTCACCGTCAATACAATTATTGAAAGCTGGAACGCCACAATAGAAAAACTTAAATCATTCAATCCAACTATTAAAATTATCTTCACCATAAGTCCTGTTCGACATTTAAAAGATGGCGCACATGAAAATCAGCTAAGCAAGGCTTCTTTGCTTCTTGCTGTTGATGAGCTTATTCAACAAAATAAAAATTGCTGCTATTTTCCATCTTATGAAATCGTTCAAGATGAACTAAGAGATTATCGTTTTTATGCAGACGACATGATACATATTTCGGAAAAAGCAGTGAACTATATTTTTGAAAAATTCAAATCAGTATATATCTCCGAAAAGACTAAAAAAACAATGAATGAAGTAGAAGTTATTGCCAAAGGATATTCCCATAGGATTTTAAGTAACAACAAAACTGAAATCCAAAAATTTGCAATTTCGATGCTTAATAAAATCAAGATATTTGAAGAAAACAATTCCAATGTTAAATTTGAGTTAGAAAAAAACTATTTTAAAAACCTTTACCAACCAATACGGTTACTATAAATCAGAGATAAAACTTCCATAACAATACAGAATGAGCTATTTAAAATTCGACAAAAAACAATTGGTAAACTTAGAATATTCACTTCAACGTGAGATTCTTCATTCCAATCGTGCTGGATCCTATTGCTGCACAACACTTTCGGGATGTAACACTCGTAAATATCACGGGTTGTTAATTTGTCCAAATTACACACTCGATGGTGGCAAACATGTATTGCTATCATCGCTCGACACAACTATTATACAACACGGTTCTGAATTCAACTTAGGGATTCACAAATACCAAGGCGATAATTATGAGCCCAAAGGACATAAATACATTCGTGATTTCGAAACCGATATTCTACCAATTACGACCTATCGTGTTGGAGGTGTTGTATTAACAATGGAACGCTTATTAGTTGAGCAATCGGAACAAGTTCTGACTCGTTATACCTTAGTTGAAGCAAACTCTGAAACCAAACTACGTTTCAAACCATTTTTAGCTTTCCGAAATGTACACAGTTTAAGCAAATCGAATTTATATGCAAATACCAAATTCGAAAATTCTGAAAAAGGAATAAACCTTTGCCTTTATGAAGGATACCCTCAATTACACATGCAATTTTCAAAAAATGCGGAATATGTTCCTGTTCCCGATTGGTACAACGACATTGAATATTACAAAGAAAAAAATAGAGGCTATGAATTTCTAGAAGATTTATATGCTCCTGGATATTTCGAAATAGACATAAAAAAAGGTGAAAGTATAATTTTTTCTGCGGCCACTTTTGAAGCAAAACCTGCATCGTTAAAAACAAAATTCACCAACGAAATTAAAAAGAAAACACCAAGAACAAGTTTCTTTGGATGTCTACAAAATTCAGCCGAACAATTTTTTGTGAAAGCATTCAATTTTACAGACATCCTAGCAGGTTATCCTTGGTACAACGGTCGCATTAATCAAACCTTTATTTCTCTACCCGGCTTATCATTAGCATTGAGTGATAATACACTGATAAAACGAATCATCAAAACCAACATAACCCGCATCCAAAATGGATTATTCCCTCAGAAATGGGGCCGATACGGATCCGACCATGCCGCTGCCGATTCGCCACTTTGGTTCTTTTGGACCATCCAAAACTTAGTTGTAAAATTAGGAGGCAAAGCTGAAGTTTGGAAAAATTACAGAAAAGTATTCACTCAAATATTGAATAGTTTTAAAGAGGGCACCGATTACAACATTCACATGCAAGAAAATGGACTAATAAATGCCGATTCAATGGGAACTCCACTCACATGGATGAATGCATATGTAGATGGAAAACCAGTTACGCCTCGATACGGTAATCCTGTTGAAATAAATGCCCTGAGGTACAATGCTATTGCATTTGCATTAGAATTGGCATCCGAGTCAAACGACACAAAATTCACCGCCGAATGGGAAGGGATTTTAGAACAAACTGGCACTTCATTTAGTCATAC
>JAQIBQ010000445.1 GCA_027859005.1 Prolixibacteraceae bacterium
TAATTTGGAAACTACGTTCGTTTTCATCGGTAATACTTCCAAGGAACCAATTTCCTGTTTCACGTTCTTCTCGAGCAATGGTAACATAGTCGCCTACTTCCCCATTCAAAACCTTCGTTTGTTCCCAATCAACACCCACATCACTTATGAACTGAAACGCAGGGTTGTCTTCGTAATTTTCAATTAAATCGGCAGCCATTTGTACTGGACTATCAATAATAACGTACAATGCCAATTGTTGAGCCAAAGTAGTGCTTACCTGATTATTGGGTTTATAAGGATTCAATTTTATGTCGAAAATACCAGGTGTAAAGTCAATTGGTCCGGCCAACATACGTGTGAAAGCAACTATTGGCAAATGCTCTGGCGGATTTCCACCATCGGAAGCCCAAGCATTGAACTCTTGTCCACGCAAACCTTCACGTGCAATAATGTTGGGCCAGGTACGTCGTTTCCCGGTTGCTTTAATGGGTTCGTGTGCATTAATAGCCACTTGGTATTTCGCAGCAGTTTCTATTGCCTTCTGGTATTGATTTACCATCCACTGACCATGATGATACTCTCCTTTTGGAATGATTTTTCCAACGTATCCGGTTTTAACTGAATGAATCCCTAAACTCTGCATTAGCGCATAAGCTGTATCCATTTGAGCAGCGTAGGTCCTGACTGCAGCTGATGTTTCGTGGTGCATAATTAATTCAACGCCTTTTTCACGACCGTATCGAACCACTTCTTGCAAATCGTAATCGGGATAAGGAGTTACAAAATCGAAAACACCTTCACGGTCTTCAAAACCAATCCAGTGCTCCCAGCCAGTATTCCAGCCCTCAACCAATAAGCCTCCAATGTTGTGTTCCGATGCAAAATCGATAAAAGCTTTGGCATTTTCAGTTGTTGCTCCATGCCTTGTTCCTGTAGCCTTCGTACCGGGAGCTGCACTTCCAGCATCTTGAGTTCCACCAATGTCCCAGGTAGACTTACCCAAATGCATTTCCCACCAAATTCCCATGTATTTTGTTGGCTTAAACCACGACACGTCACCAAGCTTATTGGGCTCATTCAAATTTTCGATTAAATCTGATTCGATTAAACCTGTAGCATTGTCTGAAATTTGAATGGTACGCCAAGGAGTTTGAAAAGGCATGCTGCGTTTTACTTTATAGCCAAAGCGATCGGACCCAACCAATTCACTGGTCATGCTTAGGTTTTCAGCATCTACTTTCAAAGTCATACCTGCATAGTCCGTTAAGTCAGCCTCGTGAAACGAAAGGTGAAGACCTGATTCTGTTCGCATAGTAACAGGAGTATTTACAGCATTTTCGGGAATGTAAGTTTGCCCAAGATTAGGATTGTTGCGTTTTGAAATTGCATCAATTGCAGTAAAATTTGTTGTATTGTACAGGTGTTCGTAAATGTCCCAATCGCCAGGAATCCACCAACATTTATGATCGCCGGTTAAGTTGAACTGCGTATTTTCATCTTGTATAATTAGTTCGGAATACTTCTCTTGTTCAGGAAATTCATAGCGAAAACCAATACCATCGTTGTATACTTTGAATTGGACATTCACCAACATTCCAGTTTTGCTATTCTTTAGCTCAACCGTCATTTGCTGGTAGTTATTATCAACCCAACGTTTCTCACCCCAAGGCATTTCCCATTGCTCTGAAAAATTAGAATGATTCACTTTTAAAACTTTACAATCGGTCATGAATTTTAAGTCATTTTCAAATTCAAAACCCATTGTTGATGGCAAAATTACAGCTTCGTTTTTATAGGAAACAGAATAAGTAGGCATCCCTTTTTCCTTTACCGAAAATTCGACTTTTAAATTTCCATCGGGCGAGGTTTCTTGCTGTTCATTTTTTGCTGAACAAGAGAAAAGAAACAAGGCAAGAAGTAAGAAAATTTGATATTTCATCATGACTATTTCATTTTGGTTTTCATTTTTGAAAAAACAGCGCCCCCAATAATTGGACGCGCTGTTACTGGTAATTCGCAATTTATATATTATATAAACTATTGTGGTGCAGCCTCGAGATTTGGATTACTCGTAATTGCACTCAATGGTATTGGAAATGTATTTTGTACATCGTTAGGCACAGGCACACCTGTCATATCGGTTTGTCCCATTGCCCAGAATGGTTTATCGAAAGTACCAAAACGAATCATATCAGTTCTTCTATGACCTTCACAAAACAGTTCTTTACCTCTTTCATCCAAAATATTGTTAAGTGTTAAACCACCAGCAGGAGGAGTTTGATTTGCTCTTGTCCAAATTTGATTAACAAGGGTCATTGTTTCAGAAGAAACTGATCCGTTAAGTCTCAACTCAGCTTCAGCCTTCATGAACACGACATCGGCCAAACGGAACACTGGAAAGTTTACAGTTAAATACTGCTTGGCACCTGCATATACTTCATATTTTTGAACCCTAGCTCCATCGAAGGTCATGTTGAAATTCTCAATATTCTCAACCACCATATTTGCTGTTGTCATTTCAGGTATCTTTATGTAAGGACTAAAGTCACACTGTACTACATCACCATCCATAATTGGAACACCTAAATAATCAAATTGCAAGCCATGTAACATATAAGCATCACGTCGAACGTCAGTCGCTTCATATTTATCAAAAAAAGTAGGAATAACACAGAATCCGTTCCAGGGCTGAGCAGTCATATTGAAAGTTTGTTTACTAATATATCCTAGTGAACGCATATGAAGACTAAATCCTTTTTTTGTTTCTTCATTAAAAGGAATTGTAAATATCATTTCTTTTGAAGTAGCACTGGTCTCCAATTTAAATAAATCCATTACGTTAGTTTCAAGGCCTAAATATGACATTGACAATAATTCATCGCAATACTGAATGGTTTTTTGATAGTATGCTGAGTTATCATTTCCAGTATAAACTGCACCATTCAAATAGAGTTTTGCCAATAAAGCAAGTGCCATTTCTTTTGATGCAAAGTTTTTATAAACTGGATTCTCTATTGAATTCAACAGCGGGTAATTATGATCTAAGGTAGCAGTTAAACTATCAAAAATAGCAGCTCGGGAAATACGATATGGCTGTTCAGGTGCAGAAAAGTAGGATGTTAAATAAGGCACATCACCGTAACTATCCATTAACCAGAAATAATATAAAGATCTGATTGTTTCAACTTCTGCTTTAACTTTTAAAGCACTTTCTTCCGTACTAACAGTTTTATCTATAATTGTATTGGCTTCAGCAATACCTTCCCATATCTTGTTCCATATATTTGTAACAGCATCTGAAGAATTGGTCCAACTATGATATTGTAATTCTAACCATTTCCCGCCATCGTACCAGTCGGCTGCACGAGTAGGTGCAACCATTTCATCGGAAGTAATTTCTTGAGCTAAATACCAATAACCTCCATCATCAAACAAATCGGTTAATGCATCGTAACTCGAAAGGTGACTAACAGAAGCCTGATCTGTTGTTTGAGGATAATTTGTTTCATTTATACCTGAAAATAATGTTTCGTCCAGGTTTGTACATCCAACTACAGATGCAATTAGAATAACTATATATATATATCTTATTTTCATCTTATTAATATTATTTATTATTAAGGTATAAGATGCCTGCCTATTCGGCAGACAGGGAACTCACAGTGAATTATTTATTTCTCAGACTAAATTCTGAATTTGTAAAATTCATGTTCGTTTCACAATTGTCATTATAAATTAAAATGTTGCATTAATACCAAAGCTAATAGTCCTACTTTTAGGATAAAGGCTAAAAGTATCAACGCCATAATCCAAGCCATCAATTGACATTTCAGGGTCGGCGCCGGTATAATTAGTAAATACCAATAAATTATTACCCATAACTGAAAACTTCAAATTTTTAATGTAATCGTTATCCTTGAAGTTAATCGTATATCCTAACGAGAAGTAATCGAGCCTAATAAAAGAAGCATTCTCAAGAAACTCGTCTGAAGGAACAGTAAATTGGTCAAAGAACCCTTCATCCATATATTTGGTTGCATTCTCTAACACATTAGCATCCGGAAAGAATATGGGAGAGGAAAAATTAGCTTTAGTATGATTATAAACCTGCTGCCCAAACAATCCTCTGAATGAAAAATCCAATGTCCAGTTTTTATAAAAAGTTAAGTTATTCGACCACGAAACTTCAACATCTGGAGTTGCATTTCCTGCAATATATCTGTCTTTAATGTCTAATAGATTTCCTGCTTTAACAGAATCAGGTTCTGTTTCCTCGTCTTTAAATCTATTCAAATACATAGCACTACCATCGCTAATCCCTAGGTATTCATATACAAAAAAGTTACCTATTCCTTGTCCTGAATCTACAAACATTGTCCAGTCGTCGCCACCAACAATACCTTGTCCTGAGATCCGCCCTTGTTTCGAATCCTCTTCAGTCCAGAACTCTCCTAAGTCAGTAACTACTCCAACATTCTTCGAAACTCCTACTGAAGTTTTCCAACTAAGATTGGTACTGTTTACAGCATGAGCTGTAACAAATATTTCAACTCCCTTATTGGTCATTGAACCAGAATTGGCCCATGTTTTTGGATATTTGTTAGGAGGTACAGGCACTGAATATTCATTTAGCATATCAGTTGTATTTTTACTATATGCCTCAATACTACCAGATAGCCTGTTATCGAAGAAACCAAAATCGATACCGCCATTGTATTCTGCTGTTTGTTCCCATTTCAAATCGGGATTAGCATTGCGTTCTGAAGACCAAACCAAAACAGCATTTCCTGTAACAGGATCAGTAACTATATCGCTTGGATTGAAAACACTCTTGCTGTAATAAGAATCAAATGACTGGTTACCCGATACACCATAACTGGCTCTCAGTTTTAACTGACTTAACCAATCAGCATCTTGCATAAAGTCTTCACTATGCATATTCCAACCCAAAGAAGCAGTTGGGAAAAATCCCCATTTATTATTCTCGCCAAATTTTGAAGAACCATCAGATCTTAAGGAAGCACCGATATAATATTTATTATTGTAGTTGTAAGCAAACCTTCCAAAGAAACCAATCAATCGTGACATGTTTGCTTCAGAACTTGCATCACCATAAACAAGATCTATGAATGATTGCATGTTATCAGTACCTACTGAATTTGATTGTGAGTTTCGTGCATTCACTCCGAATTTTGAGAAATTATTCTCTTGCCATGAATAACCTAAAAGTACATCCAAGTTATGTACATCGCTAAAAGATGTATTATAATTCAAGGTACTCTCTAAAGTTTTCTGAGTATTTAGTTCGTAATATCGTTGACCTTCACCACTATCATCTCCTTGTCCACCATACATACCTACCGGTCTGAAAAAAGTATATTTTTTATCAGAAGAAAGATAACTTGAAACCACTTTAAAGTTTAGGCCTTTAATAATTTCATAGTTTAAGGATACATTACCTATCACTTTCTCCCTTTCATCCATTCTGGTTTGCTCTTGTAATATAGCAAGTGGACTAACGTAATCAAACCCCCTGTTATTATCAGCTTTATAATAGGCAATTGAACCATCAGCATTATGAGTTGAATCAGTTGGATTTCTCCTGTATGTTTGATAAAGAATATCGTCACGAGAGTTTGACCCTAGCTCAATCAAATGATCTTCTTCAGTAGTAAAATTTAAACCTCCTTTAATAGTCAATTTGTCATTAAAGGCTTTATGTGTTACATTCAAGTTTCCCATTGTGCGTTCACGAGACGACTGATCAATTATTCCCTCGTTGTTCTGATGAGTAACTGAAGCATAATAGGTGCTTTTTTCGTTACCACCACTGACACTTAAATTATATTGCTGACTAACACCAGTTCTATAAATTTCATCTTGCCAATCGGTATTCGCACCAGCATCAACAAAAATATCTTCTAACTCATATTTGCTTGCATACGATCTGTATTGATCAGCAGAAAGGAAATCTAATTTACCAGCAACATTATCAATAGAAGTTGTGGAACTGAAGTTCAACACTGCAGCACCAGACTTGCCACTTTTAGTGGTAATAATAATTACTCCATTTGCTCCTTGAGAGCCATAAATTGCAGTAGAAGCAGCATCTTTTAATATGTTCATTGACTCAATATTACTAGGAGCAACCATATTAGGATCGGCACCCGGTATACCATCAATTACATATAAAGGATTTGTATTTGTTGCACCACTAATTCCGGCACTTCCTCTAATTTTTATTTTTGCATCATCGGTAGGATTACCTCCACCCTTCGTTACAACTACACCAGCAGCTTTACCAACAATTGCCTGCAAAGGATTAGTTACTGCCCCCCCAACCAATTCATCAGAAGTAATGTGCGAAACAGCACCTGTTTTGTCTTCCTTGCGTTGCACTCCATAACCAATAACAATCATTTCGCCCAAGTTTTCATACTCAGGTTTCAATGCAACATCAATTTGAGTTTGATTGTTAATTTCTACTTCTTCGGTTTTAAAGCCGATAAATGAATACGCTAAGGTTTGACCATTTTCGGCTGTCAAACTATAATTTCCATCATAATTGGTAACTGTTCCATTTGTAGTTCCTTGAATTACAATTGTAACACCAACGAGGGGTTCGCCCGAACCTTCCTCAATTACGTTACCAGTTATTGTCCTGGATTGAGCAAAAGTTAACTGAGCGAAAACAGTTGCTAATACCAACAAATAAATTCGTAAATTTTTTTTCATCTGTTTAAGATTTCAATTTTTCTCATTTGTAACAAAGAGGAAACTATTTTCCTCTAGTTTTCTTTCAAATTCTAATCATTAAAAGTAGTAATCAGCTTCTTTTGCATGAATAGTTAGAATAAATCGGTAGCAATATAAGCCAATTTTCATAGACAGCACCTACTGAAATATGCACTATACTTGAAAAAGATAACGCAAACGTCTTCGCAAACGTTTGCGTTAAACATGCTTTTCAACACATTAATTTGAATTGAAAATCATAATTGACCTTTAAACAAAATGCTACAACTAAAGGCTTACTATACTTAAATAAAATAGTTCTCGCCTCAAGCCAGCTAGGCTCTTCATTTTTTCATAAAAGATTATTGCTTCGTTCAACATAGTTCAAGCATACTTGGCTCTGTTTTCATTTAATGCAATAATTGGCTTGATCCAAAATAAAGGCCATTTCAAACAATCAGTTTGAAATGGCCTTTTAAATTATTTAGTCTTTGTCTTATTCGGTAATTTCTACACTTGCTGCCCTCATGTCTACTTTCATGTGATACGTTCCTGTTGGTGCAAGAAATTGCCAGTTAGGATCGTCATGGTCTGCCATTACATCAATATAATCGGTGTTGTAATTAACCAATAAATCCCAACCATAACTATCGGGACCCCAGTCTTTTTGAGGAAAAAGGCGGAATGCATTTCCATTCGTGAAATCGACATCGCCTTCCCATACTTTATAGCCAGTCCACAACAATTCAGTAACTGGATCGTCCCAAACCCAACCGTGTGTTGCATCACCAGTAACATACATTACGGGCTTATCAATTGCTGTCATGACAAGAACTCCTGTATTGGTATTTACATTCAGCTCATACCATCCGGGTGTTCCAATAAAATTGAAGTTTGGATCGCTATCGGCAGTGGCAATTTCAAGTAGATCATTTGGATAGGTGGTGAAAATATCGTGACCGCCCAATGATGCGTCCCAATCGGGTGCTGTAAAGAATCGGAAATTGATATCTCCATCGTTGGTAAACTCAGCTATTGTGGTGTACATATAAGCTTCGCCTGTAGACACAACTTCAACCGCTTTACCAGGATCCCAACCGCCAGTACATCCACCAATAATATAAATAGGTGGAAACGTTGAAGCGAAAAGAGTTACGTTCAAGTTAATGCTAGTTGAATAAAGCATTTCAACATCAACATTAATCGAAGCAACAATTCGAAACTCTAACTCTGTTGGTTTTGAGGTTTCTAAACCAAATTCCAAAAACTCTTCATTTAACTCTGCTTGAGTAAAAGTGGCACTTGTATCAGAAGTTGAGATTAAAGAAATTGGATCAGCAAAATCATTCCCAAAATAATCTAATTCAAGTGAATAGGTTGTTGCACTTTGAAAACCAAAATCGGCTTTAGACCATGTGAATGTAAGCGTATTCACTTCGGCATCTAATTTTTCAAATACCAAGCTTGCTCCCATTGAAGGCGAAACGAATTCAGCTGCATCGCCTAGAACAACAATTGGTTCTCGTTCTACTTCTTCGCAGGCAAATAACAGTGCAATTGCCATGAAGATATATAGTATTTTATGTATTTGTTTCATCAGTATAAAATTTAAAATTCGACGATTAATAACCAGGTGTTGCCTCTAAATTAGGATTAGCAATTACATCTGAAGCAGGAATAGGAAATATATTGTATTTGCTATCGGTACCAATTCCTTCCATTACACCACCTTTCCAAGGCCATATATAGTCATCTCCAGTAAGTAGACCAAAACGTACAAGGTCTGTTCTACGATGACACTCCCAATACAATTCACGCGCTCTTTCGTCGATGATGAAATCTAAAGTTAATTCACCCGAAGAAATATTCCCTGAATTATCGGTATAAGCACGTGTTCTTACTTTGTTTACATATTCTAGTGCTAAAGTAAGATCACCACCACCACGTAAAGCAGCCTCGGCATAAGTTAAATAAGCATCGGCCAAACGGAAAACAGGAAAATCGGTATCGGCATGAACAGGATCAGATCCTGGTGTACCGTCGGAAGTAATGTTACGGAATTTTGTAACGGCCCATCCGTTTGAAAAATCAGAAACCATGGCAATGTCTAAAGTTTGCCCATCGGTATAGAACATGGCTCTTTCATCGGAACTGGCTTTTTCCAAGCTGTAGGTATAATCGGCCCCCATTAAGAACAATGAAACAAGGTATTTCCCCGGCTCAGTGATTTGAATGTCGGCACCTTCTTGAGTTAGAATTCCGTTCGCATCGGTATCTCCTAAATTAATTGCCCAATCGTCGTTGGCTCTAAACTTGATTGTACCTACACTTAGTTTAACTTCAGCATTCCAGGCATCAACTCCATCGAAAGTCATATTCTGATCGGCATCCCAACCATCGGCAGTAGCATCGCCAATAATACCCCAATCGGTTTTAGTTAGGGAGTAAGCCATGGTATTTAGGTCTACATTTACTTTATAGAATCCAGCTTCAGCAACTAGGATATCTATTCCTTCAACCTCTAGGATGCCATCGGCTGGTTCGTTATCGCCATAATTTAGGGACCAATCGCCATAGGTGTCGAATTTAAACTTCTCGCCATCGGCTGCAAAGTAGAGGTATCCTTCGAAAGTATTGTCGCTATTTCGAGAATAAACAACAGTTGATGTATTGGCCGCATCCCAACCCTGATATGATCCAGGGCAATATAAGATTGGATAGTCGGCTACACTTTTATAAGGTGCAATAGTTGCACTTTTTTCAGAGGCATATTGCGGAAATTTCTCTACAAAAGCACTAGTAGTTCTATGTCCACCCCAGTTTTCCTGAACGCCATAATCTGAAGGCTCCATGGTTCCGCCTATTGCACCGTCAATAATGAAAGTAGTACCACCCCACGTTTTGGTATTTACGCCATCGAAAGCAACGGCAAAAACAATACCCTGAGCGGTGTGGTTATCTGCTAAAAACAAGTTCCCATAAGTTGGATCTAATTCATACCCAGCATCAATAACCTTTTTTGCATACGTTGCAGCTTCGGTATATTTTTCAGTTGCAATGTATGTTTCGGCATTCAAATAAAGTTTTGATAATAGCATCCAAACAGCAGCACGATCAGCACGTCCGTATTCATTCGACATTGGGTCTGCCATAATGGGTTCAATCTCCATTAATTCACTTTCAATGAAAGTAAATAAATTAGCAGGTTCAATGGGTTCGGGCATAAATGAGCCCACTCCATCGTCTTCAGTTACAAAAGGAACTGTACCAAACATATCTAAAGCATGCCAATAACTCATTGCACGAAGGAAACGAGCCTCTGCACGGTAAACATCAATGGCAGGTCGGTCTGACTCAGGAACTTTTCTATTGTCTAATTTTGCAACAGTCGATTCTCGAATTAATTCATTTGTAATTGCAATTTGATAGAAAATACGGTAGTACAATCCTTTAACAAAATCGTTATTCGAAGACCAAATTTGTTCGTGAATGTCGGTCAATCCATCATCGCCCCATCCAGTTATTGCTTCTTCGGTCGATAATTCTTGCAAGTTCCAATAGCCTCGTAAATAGGAAGAGAAACCTTCGTCAATTCCACCTACATCGCCCATTCCCGCTGGACCTTCTTGTCCAGTAGTTGCTAATCCGGCATAACATTTTGCCAAAACCTGACGGTAAGCAGCAGGGTTATCGTAAACGATAGCACTAGTGGTTACCTCATCGTCGAGCGGTACGGTGTTTAAATCGTTTAAACATGAAGTAAATGCAAAAAACGTTGCAACTACCATTACCGCGTATATTTTAATCTTTTTAGTATTCATAATCATCTTCATTTTATCGGATTAAAAATCAACAGATACACCAAACATAAAAGTTCTTGGTCGTGGATAAACGTTGTTATCGATACCGCCACCAACTTCAGGATCAAGCCCTGTGTATGGTGAAACCACGAGTACATTTTGTGCCGATCCGAAAACTCTGATCTTGTATTTATCAGCAATAGCATCGAGATTATACCCAAGTGTAATATGATCTAAACGGAAGAAAGATGCATTTTGGATATAATAATCGGAGAAGAATTGAACACGGTTAAAGTTGGTGTTGTATACATCGCTTGTTACGTTGTTCAAATATTTGGTAGACCAATAAATGTTACCGGTATAACTGGTTCGTGAGTCGAGGTTATTATATACATAGTTGCCTAAATTCACACGAGCACCAAGGCTCGCATCAAAATTTTTGTATTCAAATTTGGTAGAGAATCCCATGAAGATATCAGAATCAGGAGTTTTGTAACGATACCTGTCGTCGTTGGTAATTTTACCATCGTCATTTCTATCAACGTATAAACCTTCAATAGGATTTCCATCAACATCATACACCTGCTCGTAAACAAAGAATGAATTTTTAGAATAACCAACACTGTGCATTTGAATGTTGTTGCCAACACCGCCTGAAATACCTCCTGTTTCAACACCAGGATAGGTTGGATCTTCGGAAACTGTTAATCTAGTAATTTCATTTTCGTTGTAGGTAAGGTTGAAACCTACTTCCCAATACATGTCTTCCGTCGAGATTGGACTTCCATTAATAGCAAATTCAAAACCACGGTTGGTCATATCGCCAACGTTGGTGAGAATTTCGTTGGTGAAGTTTGAACCTGCTGCTACAGGAATAACGTTCAACAAATCTTTAGTGTCGCGTTGGTAGGCATCAATACTACCTGTAATACGGTTATTCATAAAACCATAATCGAGACCAACATTATAAGTTGTTGTTTCCTCCCATTTTATATTTAAATCGTAACCATCAGGACGAAGTGTGTTTACATATTCATCGCCAAATTGGTAACGTGCATTATCGAAACTTGTGGTATAACTTGCCAAATAAGGATAATCACCCTGTCCAATATTTTGTTGCCCTGTAATACCCCAACCTAAGCGAAATTTAAGATCAGAGATAGCACCTACATCTTTTAAGAAACTTTCTTCTTTAATTTTCCATGCTAAGCCAACTGCCGGGAAAAGTCCCCAACGTGTTTCGGGTGAAAATCGAGAAGTACCATCATTCCGTACAGTTACAGTTAATAAGTACCTGTTTTTAAGGGTATAATTTAAACGGCCAAAAAATGAAACTAAATAGTATTCCGTTGGATCGTAATTCGGCAAGTATAAATCTTTTGTGCCAGCAACATTGGTAGCTTCAGTATAGTTTTCGCGGAAAAAATGTTGCCATGAATATCCGCCCATTATATCAATTCTACTATCGATACTTTCAATATCTTTTGCATAATTCAAATAGAAATCAAGCAATTCATTTCTTTTTTGCTGTGTATATTCACGGTCTTCACCACCGCCATTTACTACGTCGAACATCCACGATGCATTATCAGGAACGTTTATGGTACCAGCACTGTTTGAATAGTCGTAACCTAAGTTTAGGTTTGCTTTCAACTCAGGTAAGAAATGAAATTTATAATCTAATTGAACATTTCCAATACTACGCATTACGGTAGATAGATCGTCACGCATTTCGAGCATTGCCAGAGGATTCGTTGGAGCTACTGTGTTAGGATTTCCATTCGTCTGTGTCCATGTAAAATAACCTCCGTAAGGGCTTTCTTCATCGTAAACAGGTTTGGTTGGATCAAATGTAACAGCGCTTCCAATTGCACCAGTATTGGCAAATTGATTGCTAATGTACATTCCTTTCAAGCTTGCATTTACTTTTAAATGATTATTGAGAAATGTAGGATTTAAATTAACTGATCCTGTGAAACGCTCTAAACTTGAGGTTTTCAGTAAACCTTTTTGATTTGAATAGCCAACAGAAGCGCGGTAAGGAATAATACCAACCCCACCTGCTAAACTTATGTTATGATCAGTTCCTATAGCAGTTTGAAGAACTTCATCCTGCCAATTTGTATTGTATTCACCTAAAATTGGTTCAGCTAAACTGGCTGTTGGAAGCTCAGCAACAATTGCTTTAAATTCATCGGCATCGAGCACATCAACTTGTCCGGTAGAAGAACCTATCGAAATATTTCCAACATAGCTAACCTTCATTTTACTTCCAGTTTTTCCTTTTTTAGTAGTAATAATAATTACACCATTCGAAGCGCGAGATCCATAAATAGCAGTTGCCGAAGCATCTTTCAAAACAGTCATCGACTCAATATCGTTAGGATTAATCGTATTCAAAGGGTTTCGCATTCCCGAAACACCATCGCTATCGATAGGTACACCATCAATCACAATTAAGGGATCGTTACTGGCAGAAAGCGATGAACCACCTCTAATACGTATTGTAGAACCTGATCCAGGTGCACCACCGCCAGAAGTAATTTGAACACCAGCAATTTTACCTGTCACTAAATCTTGAGGCGAAGTAATTGCACCTTTGTTAAAGTCTTCTGAAGTAACTGCAGAAACTGATCCTGTTGCATCTTCTTTTTTAACCTGACCATAACCGATAATAACCACTTCCCCTAAGTCTTCTGAATCAACCAATAATGAAACATTAAGCGTTGGTTGGTTTCTAATTTGAATAATTTGTTTCTCGTATCCTATATAAGAGAATACCAAAGCTTGACCACTTTCTACAGAAATTGTATAATTCCCATCGAATCCCGTAGTTGTTCCAATTGTAGTTCCTTCAACAACAATGGTAACACCTGGAAGAGGTTCACCCGATACTTGATCGGTAACCATTCCAATTACTGTTTTTTGTTGAGCAAATGAAATTTGGGTGAAAATCATAAAGATCAAAAACAAAAAAACACGTAATCCTAATAAATTAAGTTTCATACGTTTATAAAATTTAAATCAGTTAGTTAAAATTCAGACAGCTTCTAAAAATCTTGAATTTAAAAATGAATCGATACAATATAAGCCAAAATCAGCCTTAAAAACTAGGTTATTAGACAGCTTGGGGAAAAAATAAATATGCAATCGACATCGCAATCGTTTGCGTAAAACATGCTTTTTAACATTGTGTAAATTGAACACAATTGAAAAAGCAAGTAGATTACAACTACAAGTATTATTTATTTAGTATAATTTATACCTTTAACATTCTATTTGAACACCAACATGAGAAGTAATCAAGTTACCATAAAAGACATTGCACGCGAGCTAGGCATTTCTCCCTCAACAGTATCAAGGGCGTTAAAAGATCATCCAGACATTAGTAAAGAGACTAAGAAAGCCGTAACCGATCTGGCAAAAAAACTGAATTATCAGCCCAATGCAATTGCGTTGAGCCTAAAACATTCAAAAAGTTTCACCATAGGTGTAATTATACCTGAAACAGTTCACTATTTTTTTTCAACTGTAATTAGTGGTATTGAAGATATAGCCTACGAAGCAGGTTACAACATAATGATTTGCCAAAGCAATGAATTGTACGACCGAGAAAAGTCGAATGCCAACATGATGTACTCCAACCGAGTGGACGGCTTATTGGTTTCACTTGCAAAAGAGACACAAGACTTTAATCATTTCAAATTTTTTCAAGATAATAATATACCCGTTGTATGTTTCGACAGAGCTACTGATGAATTGAATTGCGATCAGATTATTATCGACGATTATTCTGCAGCTTTCAAAATTGTTGAATTCATGATACAGCAAGGGCACAAAAACATAGTTCACCTGGCCGCACCTCAACATTTAGCAATTGGTTTTAATCGCAAAAAAGGTTTCGAGGATGCATTGAAAAAACACGGCCTTCCGTTTTCTGAAGAACAAATTGTGATGGCCGACAAATTCGATGTTGCCACACAGGTTGTTGAAGAACTAATACTAAAGGGGAACCTTCCAGATGGGATTTTTGCCGTAAACGACCTTACCGCATTGGGTGCCATGCGAGCACTAAAGAAACACCAAATTAAAATACCAGAACAAATTGGACTCGCTGGTTTTGGAAACGGGCAAAATGCAATTTTAACAGACCCTCCGTTAACAACTATCGATCAAAATGGTTACAACATGGGAAAAAAAGCGGCTCAAATTTTATTGGAACGCATAAAATCTAGTTCTGAAAATTTCACTCCCGAAAATCACATAATTGACACAGAGTTGATCATTCGCGAATCTGTACGATAATTTTTTAAACTTTTTCTCAAAGCCACCGCAAACGTTTGCAATAATACTTTCAATATAAAAATAGCTGAAAAGCCTTTAAATATTGACAGTTTGAGATCATCATGAGTTGCAAATGTTAATGTCATTCTTTACATTTGAATTGTAATCAAGCTTCTAATACAGATTTTTTATAAATCTGCTTCTCGAATTAAACTGAATAAATCACAGTTTACATTGTTTGTAAGAAACCCTTACAAGCAAATTTTATATTTAATAAAGTTAAACACAATGAGCAAAAGACCCAAACTCAGTTTTTGGCAAATCTGGAACATGAGTTTTGGATTCTTAGGAATTCAATTCGGTTTTGCCTTACAGAATGCAAACGTAAGTCGTATATTCCAAACCCTCGGTGCCGAAATAGACAATTTAGCCATACTATGGATTGCTGCTCCAATTACAGGTTTAATTATCCAACCTATAATTGGTCATTACAGCGATAACACATGGACACGTCTTGGACGCCGAAGACCCTATTTTTTAGCCGGTGCTATTATGGCTTCGTTGGCATTGTTTGTAATGCCTAATTCGCCATCGTTATGGATTGCTGCGGGAATGCTATGGATAATGGATGCTTCGATTAATATATCGATGGAACCCTTCCGTGCATTTGTTGGCGATATGCTACCCGATGAGCAGAGAACAATGGGTTTTGCCATGCAAAGCTTTTTTATTGGAATAGGTGCAGTGGTTGCTTCGGCATTACCTTATGCTCTAACAAACTGGTTTAACATTCCGAATACAGCCGAGATTGAAGGTCAAATACCACCTTCTGTAAAATGGGCATTCTATATCGGAGGTGCTATATTCTTTTTGGCTGTTTTAGTTACCATACTTACTACCAAAGAATATTCTCCTGAAGAATTAAAATCTTTTGAAGCTGAAAAAGACGAGAATGGAAAACCAATAATTGTATCTGATAAACCAGTTCCAAATTCAAGCTTTATTAAAGTAGGTACAACTCTAACTATAATAGGAGCTTTAATAACAACTATTACCTTTTTATTTAACCTTGAAAAGGAATTATACATTGTAGGTTTGATTTCATTGCTCGCTGGAATATTGATGTATGCATCAATCGCACTTAGAAGTAAAGGCAGTGATAAAAATGTTTTAGTCGAAGTATTTTCGGATTTATTACGAATGCCAAAAACCATGAAACAACTGGCAATTGTTCAGTTTTTCACCTGGGTAGCTTTGTTTGCCATGTGGATTTACACTACAGCTGGCGTTACAAGTCACATCCTAGGAACAACCGACACTCAATCGCAACTTTACAACGATGGTGCCGATTGGATAGGTGTATTATTCGGACTATACAGTGGAGTATCTGCTCTAGTCGCATTCTTACTCCCAGTTTTAGCAAAATACACGAGCCGAAAAATTACACACGCCATTTGTTTGTTATTTGGAGCTGCTGGTTTAGCATCAATCTATTTATTTAAAGATATTGATTCGTTGTGGATCCCAATGATCGGAATTGGTATTGCTTGGGCTTCAATCCTATCAATGCCTTATGCAATTTTAACGGGATCGCTTCCGGCTCACAAAATGGGAGTTTACATGGGAATTTTTAATTTCTTCATTGTGATTCCTCAAATTTTAGCGGCAACCATTCTTGGTTTCTTAGTAAAAGATGTTTTTGGGGGTGAATCAATTTATGCTCTCGTACTTGGAGGTGCATCAATGGCTATTGCAGCCGTTACGGTATTATTTGTAAATGATGTTTCGGCATCTAAAAAAAGTAAAAAAATATAATGGATATAAAAGCTTGTTTATTTGATCTCGATGGTGTTATTGTCGACACTGCTAAATACCATTTCATTGCATGGGCTGCATTAGCCAATGAATTAGGTTTTGAATTTACCGAAGAACATAACGAAAGATTGAAAGGTGTGAGTAGAATGACATCACTTCACATTTTACTGGAAATTGGAGGAGTTGAACTTTCAGAGGAGAAGAAAATTGAAATGGCCGATGAAAAAAACACGCTTTACGTTTCGTATATCGAAAAAATGACACCCGATGAAATACTACCCGGTGTTGTTAACTTTCTAAAAGAACTCAGAGAAAATGGAATTAAAACAGCCATTGGATCTGCCAGTAAAAATGCACCACTGATACTCGACCGCTTAGAATTGAATCAGTATTTCGATGCAATAATTGACGGCAACAAAGTAAGCAAAGCCAAGCCCGATCCAGAAGTTTTTCTAAAGGGTGCTGAAGCTGTTGGAATTGCACCCCAATATTGCGTGGTTTTTGAAGATGCAGCAGCAGGAGTTGAAGCTGCTATTAAAGGTGGTATGAAATGCGTAGGCATTGGCCTGCCAGCAAATTTAAGTCAAGCACAACTTGTAGTGCCTGGTTTTGAGAATTTTGCACTTACAAGCCTTGACCAGCTTTAAACAAGGGATGATTTAGAACATTGAAGAAATTAGGAAGATGAAGAATTATTTAATCCACGATGAGTGGAAAATTATAGAGGAGGGATTTCACCCCGAGAACAACCGCATTTCTGAAAGTATTTTCAGTTTGGGTAATGGGAGAAAAGGTGGACGTGGGAATTTCGAAGAGAAATATTCAGGCTCAACACTTCCGGGAAACTACATTGCGGGTGTTTATTACCCCGACAAAACACGTGTTGGCTGGTGGAAAAATGGATATCCAGAATACTTTGCTAAAGTACTAAATGCTGCGAACTGGATAGGAATAAATGTATCGGTCGATGGCGAGGAGCTCGATTTAGCCAAAATGCTTATCGAATCATTTCGCAGAGAATTGAACATGCAGGAAGGTACGCTTTCACGCACGTTTATTGCATCGTTTAAAAATGGAAAAAAAGTAAAAGTAACATCAATTCGATTTTTAAGTATTGTAACTCCTGAAATTGGCGCAATTCAATATAGCGTTGAGCCCCTGAATTTCGATGGAAAAATTAAACTCACTCCTTTTGTCGATTTTGATGTTCAAAACGAAGATTCGAACTACGATGAAAAATTCTGGGTGGGTGAATACATTGAAAATATCGGAAACGAAGGATACCTAACTGCACATACTAAAAAAACTAAATTTTTGGCTTGCTCGGGTATGAAATACAATGTCCAATTAGATGGGAAAGAGCATGCAGTTCAAATTGCGAATAACAGTCGAGAGAAATACATCGAATCTACTTTTGAAATAAAAGCAAAGCAAAATCAAGTTGTTCGTTTATTCAAATACGGAGTAAACACATCATCAGAATACTTTAGTAAATCGAAACTGGCTTTTGAAGCTAAAGAAATATTAAACAACGCTTTTGAAACAGGATTCGATCAACTATTAAAAGAACACAGAGCTGCCTGGGCTGTAAAATGGGAAAACAGCGACATTCAAATTGAAAGCGATGTGGCCGCACAACAAGGTATTCGATTTAATATTTTTCAATTAAACCAAACCTATACCGGCGAAGACGAACGCTTGAATGTTGGACCAAAAGGCTTTACCGGAGAAAAATATGGCGGCACCACTTATTGGGACACCGAAGCCTATTGTTTGCCTTTCTTCTTAGCAACTGCGCCACAAAAAGTGTCAAAAAACTTACTGATATACAGATACAAGCATTTGCAAAAAGCAATTGAGAATGCCGAGAAATTAGGTTTTAAAAACGGTGCAGCATTGTACCCAATGGTTACCATTAATGGAGAAGAATGCCACAACGAATGGGAAATCACATTTGAAGAAATTCACCGAAACGGAGCCATTGCCTACGCAATTTACGACTACATCAGGTTTACAGGCGACAAAGAATATTTAGCTCCATACGGCTTTGAAGTTCTGCTCGCACTATCTCGTTTTTGGAGCCAGCGTGTAAATTGGTCGGAACACAAAAACAAATATGTACTGCTTGGAGTAACTGGTCCTAACGAATATGAAAACAATGTAAACAACAACTTCCACACGAGTAACATGGCGGTATGGACTTTGAAATATACCTTGGAAGCTATTCAATACTTAAAAGAATCGCACAAAGATTTGTATTATAAACTTTGTGCTGAAAATGGTTTCAACGAAGAAGATGAAACAAATAAATGGGACGATATTATTGCCAACATGTATTATGCATGGGACAATGAACGTAAGATTTTCCTTCAGCAAGATGGATTTCTCGACAAAGAATTACTGCCAGCTTCACAGATCAATCCTGCAGAACGTCCAATAAGTCAACATTGGTCGTGGGATCGAATTTTACGATCACCGTATATTAAACAAGCCGATGTTCTTCAAAGCCTATACTGGTTCGAAGAAAAATACGATAAAGAATTTATCGAGCGTCATTTCGATTTCTATGAACCCATAACCGTGCACGAATCTTCATTATCATCGTGTGTACACACAGTGCTTGCAGCTAAAATTGGTCGTCCTGAAAAAGCGTACGAAATGTATTTGCGCACTGCCCGTCTCGACCTCGACGATTACAACAGCGACACCGAAGACGGATTACACATTACCAGCATGGGCGGAACCTGGCTTGCTTTTGTAATTGGCTTAGGGGGTATGCGAGTGTTAAAAGATCAATTACATTTTGATCCAATATTACCAAAAGGTTGGTCAGCCTATTCTTTTAAAATTAATTTTAGAGGTGCACACCTTAAAATTAAGGTGAGCGACAACAAAGTTCGTATATCTAACTTATCTGATGAAAAAATTAACTTGAGCGTTAATGACAAAAGTATTACCTTGATTGGTCACTCAATTGAAGTAATCTAACTAATTAGAGATATGAAAACAATACTAACTTCCGCAATCGCATTGTTGTTTGTTATGGCAACGTTTGCAAATAGCATAAATAGAATTGATCCACCCAACTGGTGGATCGGTTTCGAAAATACGAAACTTCAATTAATGGTTTATGGAGATAATATTTCGGACTTAAATCCAACCATTAACTACAAAGGTGTTTCTATCTTTTCGGTTACAAAAGCACAAAGTCCGAATTATCTTTTCATTGATTTAAAAATTGACGAAAAGGCAAAACCCGGTTCTTTCGATATTGACTTTGAAAAAGAGGGGAAAGTTGCAGCAACATACAATTATTCTTTACACTCACGTGAAGATGGTTCAGCTTTACGCGAAGGATTTGACAATTCGGATGTGATGTATTTACTATTCCCTGACAGATTTTCGAATGGAGATCCTACAAACGATAGCAAAGAAGAATTAACCGACAAGCTGAATAGAGAAGACTTATTTGGAAGGCATGGGGGTGATGTGAAAGGTATTAAAGATCGATTAGATTACATTCAAGAATTAGGCATAACAGCCATCTGGACAACTCCTTTGTTGGAAGATAATCAACCTCATGGCTCATATCACCATTATGCAACTACCGATTTTTATGAAATTGATGCACGATTTGGCTCCAACGAAGAATACAAAAACTTAATTGATGCTTGCCACAAACGAAACATTAAAGTAATTATGGATATGATTCCAAATCATTGCGGAAGTGCTCATCCATGGATGAAGGATTTGCCTTTTAATGACTGGATTAACGGAGGAACAAACTATACTCAAACGAACTATCGTATAGCTACCACCAATGACCCCTATGTTTCGAAAGCCGATGCCGATTTGAACTCAAATGGTTGGTTTGTACGCGAAATGCCCGATTTAAATCAGAAAAATCCGTTTATGCTGACCTACCTCAAACAATTTGCAATTTGGTGGATAGAATATTCAGGACTCGATGGAATTAGGGTCGACACTTATGTATACAACGATCCATGGAAAGCAGCTGAATGGACAAAAGCCATTACAGCTGAATATCCCAACATTAACATTGTTGGCGAATGTTGGCAACACAGTGCAGCAGAAGTTGCCTACTGGCAATCGGGCACTCAAAACTACAATGGATACGATTCAGGCTTACCTTCTGTTATGGACTTTTATTTGCACGATGCCGTTTCGGTTGCGTTTAATGAAGATGAACAAGGCTGGGATGGAGGCGTTGGAAAACTATGGAATAACTTAGCTCAAGACTATTTATATGCCAATCCTTTTAACTTGGTTATTTTTCTTGAAAATCACGACACACAACGTTTTACAACTCAAGTTGGGAACGATCTTGATAAATATAAACTAGCCATGACTTTCCTTCTAACAACCAGAGGAATTCCTCAACTTTACTACGGAAGTGAAATTCTAATGGGAGGCGACAAAGGAGTTGGCGATGGCGATATTCGTCGTGAAATGCCTGGAGGTTGGAGCGATCATGATCGTTCGGTATTTACAAGCAATGGTCGTACCGATGACGAAAATGAAGTTTTTAATTTTATCAAAAAACTAATACACTGGCGTAATCAAAACTCCGTAATTCATAAGGGTAAATTACTTCACTTTATTCCACAAAATAACGTGTATACCTATTTCAGAATTAACGATGAAAAAACGGTAATGGTTGTTTTAAATAATCATAAAGAAGAACAAACTATTGATCCATCAAGGTTTAATCAAGGGATTTCAAATTTCACTTCAGGAATTGATGTTCTAAGTGGAAAAACAATTAATTTAACGGAGACATTTAATGTAAAAGGAAAAACGGCATTAGTGCTTGAACTGAAGGACTGAAAGACTGAAGAACTGAAGGGATGAAGGGCTTAAGGGCTGAAGAATTGAAGGGTTATAGACAGATTTAGCATTCAAAACGATCAAATATTATTTAAGTAATTGAATTGGAGTGGGACATAAATCGGCGGAGTCAAAACTTCATAACTTGCTATTAACCTGAGTTCGATTAAAATTTTGAACAGCATTATATCTATCGTACTACTTACCAATATACAAAATCAGAAAAAAGACATACCATGAAACAAATAGCTAAAATTAGCACAGTAATAATTGCACTTTCCTTTTTAATCTCGTGTAATTCAACATCGACTAAAACAAGCGATAAGGATAGCTCGTTTGTATCCAACACGATTTACCCCGAATGGTCGGAAGATGCTGTTATTTATGAAGTAAACGTTCGTCAATACACTCCAGAAGGAACGTTGGCCGCTTTTGAGAAACACCTTCCAAGGTTGCAAAAATTAGGCGTTAAAATTTTATGGATGATGCCCATGCACCCGATCTCTACCGTAAACCGCAAAGGAAGTTTGGGATCGTATTACGCAGTTGCCGATTATAAAGCTATTAATCCTGAATTTGGTACGATGGCAGATTTCAAAGCTTTTGTAAAAAAAGCACATTCAATGGGTTTCAAAGTAATTCTCGATTGGGTTGCCAACCATACTGGCTGGGATAATCCTTGGATTTACGAAAACCCTGAATGGTTTACCAAAGATTCGCTTGGAAACATTATTCCTCCTAATGCAGATTGGAGCGACATTGCCGACCTAAATTTCGACGTGCCCGAAATGCGTGAAGCCATGATAAATGCCCTTAAGTTCTGGATTACTGAAACCGACATTGATGGTTATCGTTGTGATGTTGCCTGGGGAGTACCTATCGATTTTTGGAAAGAAGCTCGTTCTGCTCTCGATGAATTGGGGAAACCAATTTGGATGTTAGCCGAAGACGAAGAGCACAAAGACTTTTTGCTAAATGCATTCAATTGCAATTATAGTTGGAGTTTACATCACAAACTAAACGAAATTGCACAGGGAAAAGAAACGGTTGAAGGCATAAAATCCTATTTTGCTGCTGCGGATACAACCTACCCTGCTGGTAGTTATATGATGCAATTTACCAGTAACCACGATGAAAACAGTTGGAATGGAACCACTGCTGAACGTATGGGAAAAGCTGCTGAAACTTTTGCTGCATTAACCTTTGTATTACCTGGCATGCCCCTTATTTACAACGGACAAGAAGCTGGGTTAAACAAAAGATTAGCATTCTTTGAAAAAGATGAAATAGATTGGAGTGAACTTAAATTACAATCGTTCTACGAAAAATTAGTCGACATTAAACAAGAAAACAAAGCACTTTGGAACGGGAATGCTGGTGCCCCTATTCATTTTATGAAAATGGCAGAGGAAAATAATTTAGTGGTATTTAGCCGTGAGCTAGATGACAATAAAGTTGTTGCAATATTTAATCTTTCCGACAAAGAACGAAGCAATGCAGTTAGCTGTAATATGATAAATGGTTCATTCATTAACACCAATAATAACAATAAAATTAGCTATACTCAAAACCAACTAATTACATTGCAAGCATGGGAATACCTAATTTTGATTGGTGAATAATATTTAAAAATATAGTAGCTTTAAGGCCTGTTTTTATGAGAATATAAAACAGGCTTTTTTATTCTCATAAAATTCAATTAAATTGGAATTTTCTAAGCAAATAGTTTAAATATCAAATTCACTCGCCATGAAATCATTTCTTTGGATACTAATTTTCATTTCGTTTACTACAGTTACTTTTGCTCGTTCAGCCTATAAAGTCGTAGGAAACAGTGTCGTTATCAACCTTGACGGATTTGGTGTAAAATCGAAATTACTAAAAATTGAAGTGTGGTCGCAAAATACAATTCGGGTAACATCAACCATGAACGACACTTTTTCTGAAAAGCCAAGCCTATTTGGAGAACTAAGTACTGAACCAATAAAGTTCAAAGTATCGTATGCCCAAACGAACATAGAAATTACAACCTCAAATATTATTGTAAATATTGCTGAAGATGGAATGCTTCGCATATTAAATCGAGCAGGCAGAAAACTATTAGTTGAATCTAGTAGAGCATATAATTTAGCCGATTCAGTTGGTAGTGCATATAAAATTAACCAAAAGTTTTTCCTCAACCGAGGTGAACACATCTTCGGATTTGGACACGAAAACAACATAACTCGACATACACTCCGCAGTGAAAGCTTCGATGTAAAACAAGGCAAATCGTCTATTGCAACTCCTACTTTTTTCTCTGAAAAAGGATTTGCTTTCATTTGGGACAACTATTCAGCAACCAATTTTAAAGACACACCTGCTAACCTTAGTATCACATCCGATTTGGCCGACGACATTCAATATTTTGTAATAAATGGCCCAGACTGGAATTCAATAGTTGCCGAAATAAGAAATTTTACTGGAGCTGCTCCAATGCTTCCGAAATGGGCTTTTGGCTATCATTTAAACCCCGAAACATTCTCATCACCAGAACAGGTAAACGCAGCTATAAAAAACTACCAATCAATTGGCGTTCCTGTCGAAAATTCAGTTGTTGATTATTCACTTTACAATGAAGAAAAAGAGATAACTGCAAACAATACCAACAAACGCTTACAAAATGCCGAAGCCTTTTTCACGTTAAAAGAAAAATACGAAAAAGAGCAAAGCCAAAATAAAGAAAGCAGAACAATTATCCCTACGCACATTAATCT
>JAQIBQ010000496.1 GCA_027859005.1 Prolixibacteraceae bacterium
TTATTACACCCTACTAAATTTACATTTTTCAGCAAATGATGAAGAAATCAAAGTTGCGATAAAGACAAAGAAGAATCTATTAACTCAAAAATAAAAAAGAAAGTCAATCTAAAAATAAAGGAGAAATACAATAAAGAATTCGACTATTGATAATCTTGAAAACAGTGACAGAAAGTTATTAAGCAAATAAACAACAAAATGAAAACACTAATAACAATTCTCTTAATGTCAATTTCACTTACTACATTTTCTAGATCTTGGCAGGTAAGTAATGTTAATGCCACGGCCGATTTTGACAATCTAACAATGGCCAATGCACGTGCACAATCGGGCGATACAATTTTTGTAGAAGGCACCGGTAACCCTTACGAAGGGGCTACAATAACTAAAAAGCTTGTTTTAATTGGACCGGGGTATTTTTTGGTCGAAAACCAGAAGACCCATTTCAATAAAATGCCAGCTGTTATTAAATCGCATATTATTTTTGAAACAGGTAGTTTGGGAAGTGAAATTATCGGATTTGATTTTAGACATTATAATGTTGATGTTCGCATTAGAACGAGTAATATTACCATTAAGAGAAATAGATTAAGCAATATTGTCTTTCTTAATCAAAGTGGTTCAATAATTTTTGATGATATTAAAATATTACAGAATTATATTGAAAATAGCATAAAATTAACAGATAATTATAGCTAATATTCAATAAAACGCTTGATAGTATCTAATAATTATATCTACAATATACGTATAGATATTAATTTAAGGTCAGAAATGTCAGGACTTATTGAAAATAATTTAGTAATCGATTATTTTGAGTGTCATAACTGCGTAATTAGAAACAATATATATCTTCAAAAAAATAGCTATAATTGGTATCTTAATATTTTCGAAAAGGAAAACTTCAATAATATTTACAACAGTATTTTTGTCTTTGGCACTCCTTCTGATTTAGTAAAATATCAATTAGGCAATAACAACCAGTTTAGTGCTAATATTTTAAACTTGTTTGATCCTAAGATTACGGGGACTACCGATGGTAAATGGAAATTGATTGAAAATAGCATTGCTAACGGCAAAGGAAGCGATGGAACTGATATTGGAATGTTTGGCGGAGCTGCACCATACCAGTTGTCTGGCTTACCTCCTGTACCTGTTGTTTACGATATTATCGGTCCTGATGTTGAAACAGGCAGGGTTACCATAAAAGCACGCGCAATAAGATAATTATTACTGGTTTTGATATATGTATATGGTTAAACTCTACAAATACTATTTTACAACATTTATTCTGTTATTCACTTTTGTGTTGGTTATGGCACAAACAAATAATGCAGATGAAAATGGAGCATATCATAAAATGCATTATGAGTTGGTTATTGCAGTAAAAAAGTATAATGAACTCAGCAATAATAAACTCAAAAGCACTAGCGCCAAAGATAAATTCAAAAAAGAATTAAATATACTCTCAAATTCAATTGTGATTGATGCTAAAGCCGATGAACCAACGGTGGATGTATTGATTAAAGCTCGCAAAAATGCCCAAATTCCAAATTCGCTATTTGTTAAGCATAAAACCATTAAAATAGGCTCTTATGATTACATAATTGCTACCATAAAAGTTTACGAAATTGAAAGTATTAGTAACCACAATGATGTATTGTATATAGAACCTTCGTTTGTGACTGAGCCATTGCTTGATGAAAGTACAGAAGATATTCATGCAGATAAGGTCTGGGAAGGCATGGCTGGTATTCCTGATTGTATCACAGGGAAAGGGGTATATGTTGGTGTAGTGGATTCAAAAGTGAACAAAGATCATATTACATTTGAGGATAAAGATGGAGAAAGTAGATTTGTTGATGTTTACCCTTTTGATAATGTTCAATTTACTGGTGATCATGGTACTCATGTTGCAGGAATTGCTGCTGGAAATGGTGGTTTAGGAAGTATAAATAGAGGTGTAGCTTATGAATCAAAACTAATGTGGTATCCGGCTAACAAAAGTGGAAATGGATTTGCAGGTAGCAATAGCTTAATTATGGCTATTGATACGATGAAAAAAGTAGCCGAAAATAAGCCTTTGGTAATCAATCATAGCCAAGGAATTTTTTATGGACCTCGAGATGGTTCTTTAGAAGTAGAAAAACTATTGTCAACAATGATCGATAGCTTAGGTGTAATTGTGGTAAATGCAGCAGGAAATCAATCTGTAAGAAACTTAAATGATTTTTGGAGCCGTATTGGTCTTGATACGGCTTACTATCCAATGCATTTTCAAGGAGAACTAACTAATAAGACAACAAAAAGCACAGATATACATTTAAAAATTATAGAATATGATCCAAAAGGAAGTAATACAAATAATTTTACGATTGAGATTGAAATCTGGTATGAGTGTGATATTGATGTCGAAGTTAGTCATAATAAATTATTTAATGCAGAAATAACTTCAAGGATCAAGCCCGGATATGACACAATATCTAAATGGGATGAAGATATTGATGGTATTACTATAAATAAGCAAATTCAAATTATAAATTCCTCCGCAGATGCTTATGAACAAAAATATAAATCAATAACCAATTCTAATGTTACAAGAATAATATTTTCTTCAGATAATAAAATATTTGGTTCGGGTGGATATTTAATAAAACTATATCCACACACAGAAAATGACGCTGGAAAATTTGATGCTTATATTTGTGAAAATCAAGCAATAAAAGGTGGCTTTAGAAATGGAGATGATTATCAGACGGTTGTAAGCCCAGGGCTTGTTCCAAACGTAATTTGTGTTGCTAATCACAAAAAATACAGAGCTGGAGGCGATATTGCAGATGGTAGTAGTTTAGGCCCTCTAAGAAGTGATTATGGTTCACAAGTAAGTAAGCCAGATATTGCTGCACCTGGTTATAAAATAAAATCATCTTTTATAGAAAACAATGATAAATTCGATATAAAATCAGGCACAAGTATGGCAGCTCCCCATGTAACAGGTGCCATCGCATTACTTTTACAATGTTTTCCTGAATTAAATGCCATCCAGGTTAAAGAAATACTGCAAAATAGTGCTGCACCAATACCATCAGGTACATTAGATACCGAAGACCAAAAATATTGGGGAGCCGGTAAGTTGGATATCCTGGGAGCTTTTAAATCAATGGCCGGCTTTAGTTATGCCAGACCGTATGCCTATGACGAAAACAAATATATAAATGCTTTTGAGAACAACCTAAACGCGGGGCTTCCATTTGCACCCGTAATGTTTAACTGGGGTAATATTAATTACAGTTTTCAAAAATTCACCAATGGCGCCATTTTTTCTGATAATACCAATGCCGAAGCCTATTGTTTGGGAGAAGGTATTTGGGAAAAGTGGCTTGAAGAAGATTCATTTCATAGTCAGTTAGGATTGCCTGTGACATCCGAGTTTGCTGATAGTGAAAATAATAATTATCCAACCGTTCATTTTGAGAACGGAAAAATATATTGGAAAAACGATAGTGCTATTGTTGATTATTGGTATGATATTGACTTTACAGCAAGTATAACAAATGCTAAAGCACCAATTGATGTAGCTTTTTCAATTAATAATATTGAAAAGGAGAATATCAACAGTTGTTCGTGGAATTTTGGCGATGGTAATTCTTCAACATTAATAAATCCCTTACATACCTACGAAAAACCCGGGCAATATGATGTGCAACTGATTATAAATTCTCAGGAAGGGATTGATACAATACAAAAGCAGAATTACATAAATATGTATAACGCAACACCACTATCAAAAATTGAATATTATTATGATGTTGATCCGGGGTATGATAAGGGACATCCTATCCCAATAGAATCGTCGGTTGATTTATCCCGTGAATTTGAAATCAATTATAAAGATTTGACAGAAGGTTATCACAAATTATATGTGCGGGCAAAAGATGTTTACGGAAATTGGGGGACTGTTGCATCAAAATATTTTTATGCCATTCGGACTGATGAAGTTCCTTATTTTACAAAAATGGAATACTTTTTTGATGAAAATCCCGGCTTTGGTAACGGTAACCCAATACCCATACGAAAAAGTCCTTCTGAAAGTATTGAGAATTTTAGTTTGGATTTTAACGGATTGGAAGAAGGTTATCATACATTATATATCCGTGGTAAAGATAACAAAGGGCACTGGGGGCTTCTTTCCAAAAACCCATTCTATAGGTATATTCCATCAGAATCAGAACGGATAACGGAGGTTGAATGCTATGTTGATAATGATCCGGGGGTAGGTGAAGCCATTGAGGAAAACGTTTCTCCAACATTAGATCTTATTCACAATATTTTTATTGGCGAAGAATATTTAACAAAGGGAAATCACACCATTGGTGTACGTGTAAAAAACGGATATTCAATGTGGAGTGAAACAAAAGTTTCAGAATATACAATTAACGCAGCACCTGTGGCTGATGCGGGTGAAGATATAATTATAAATGAAAGAGATACCATACAATTAGATGGTAGCGCTTCGTTTGATCCCGATGGAGATAAACTTTCGTATTTGTGGACTGCTCCTGAAGGAATAACATTGAATAACGATACTATAGAAAATCCTGAATTTTATGCAACCGAAATATCAACGGATACCAGTTATGATTTTATGTTAGTAGTAAACGATGGTGTAACTAATTCAGAAGAAGCGCGTGTTGCTGTTACAGTGAAAAATGTTAACAGAGCACCTTTAGCTGATGCCGGTTCAGATGTTGTAGTTGATGCCAGCTCGTCAGTAACACTAGACGGGAGCAATTCATTCGATCCTGATGGGGATGAGCTTACATATCAGTGGAATTCTCCTGCTGAAATTGTGCTTAGTTCAATTTATGATGCAAACCCAACATTTACGGCACCTTATGTTTCTGCTAATACAGAGTTTTCATTGGGCTTAGTTGTGAATGATGGTTTTTTAAATTCTGAAGAATCAAATGTAAATGTATCGGTACAAAAAAGTGTTGGAATTGATAATTATGAATTTACTGAGAATTCTCCTTTCGTAGTCTATCCCAATCCGGCAGGTAATCATTTATTCATTAAAAGTAAGCAATCCATAACAGGCATGCATAATGTGAAATTAACCACCTTAAATGGATTATTGGTACGTGAATGGCAATTGCGGGTAAATGACTCATCACAACAGCTTTCGTTATCAGCAGTAAGGGAAGGGATGTATTGTTTAGAAATCACAACTAGTAAAAAGAATTATATATTTAAGTTAATTGTAAAACGATAAGCATTCAAAAGCAGGTTTACATACAAAAAAATGATTCTATCATCAGAACAAATGCCTGATATTGGCGAAATAAAACTTAATAATATACGGTGCAATGAATGATTTAAAAATACTTTCAACTGTATTATAAGATAATAAGTCTAACTAAAAAAAGCCATATTATGTTTGAAAATTTAAAAGGATTATCAGTAAAAAAAACACTTTGGTTAAATATCCTACGCAGTATGTGTGCGGGTGTAGTATGGATGATTATTTCTTTTTTTTTGCCTGCTGCAGGTGTAGAAGAAACTCCCTTTTATATAAAACTACTTTTCCCTGTCGTTCTCCCAGTTTTAGTTCTGTTTGCATATTTGTTAACCGTAGTTTTAAAGATATTTAAATTGGGTGGAATAGGAAATATTATGACGATGTTGCTTACTGTACCTGGTGATCCCTTGTTATTCATTTTATTCAAATCAGTACCGGGCATAGTTCCTGTTGAGAGTTTATCTTTTTTCAATTTCTCAGGGCTAATATTAGTTTATAACAACGTAGTTCCAAATTTTAAAAGTTCATCAACAACTAATGAAAATGGTGATTCTTGCCCATTTGTCGGTCGAATTATTGTAGATACCGAAATACAGGTTTTGGGTATGAATTGGCCTTCTCAAAGTACTATTTTCACTATTAAAGACGATTGGAAAGTAGATTCAAAAAAATCTTCTTTTGGCTGGATTGACAAAAATGGTGTTATTCATAAGGGGATACCGGAGACAGATTTCAATGGAAAAGTAAACTATCATACAATTTTTTCAGGTGGCGTTGTTGGTGAAATAAAACATGACGGGTTATATGTTGACGTAAAGAAAGTTGGCAAATTGTCAAAGTGGTAAAAACTAATCGATAAACAAATACATTAAAATCTTAAAATCATGAAAAAAATCTTAACAATTCTTACAGCTTTATTAATTTCAATTGGAATTAATGCTCAAAATGACAAAAAATATGGACCAGTAGCAGGTAATTATGGTGTAGGTATAGCAGCTAGTCCGGTGTTGGAGTATGTTGGTAATTTCTTCGGAAAAACTACATTTAATAGTGCACCTACATTCAATTTACCACGCTACAGCCTGGCTGGGAAGTATTTTATCAAAGACAATAATGCCATTCGTGCCGGAATAGGATTTAGTTCGCATAATGTAACATCGTATTTTGGTATTGACGATAAAAACAAGAAAATGGAATCGGGATTAGGTCTAATATTAGGAATAGGTTTGGAAAAAAGATTTGGCTTGGAAAGAATTCAAGCATATTATGGCCCTTCGGTGGGACTAAGTTTTGTAAATAATGTTGATAAATATATATACGCTGATGGTGCTTCAACCGGAGATATACTAAAAGATAATGATACTGGCGTATCATTTACTCTTGGTTTAGGTGGGTTTGCCGGAATAGAATACTTCCTTACTAAAAACATTGCTCTTGGAACTGAAATTGGATTAGGCTTAAATATTGAAAGTAAAGGAAAAGAAGTAAAAGAGTATCAGGGATCTCCCGATGTTGAGGACGGTTCAAAATTCACTAGCCTAATATTTGGATTTCAAGCTGTTCCTGCTCAACTGGCTTCTACTGGAAAATTATTTTTCATGTTTTATTTCTAATTCCTCAAAGCTATGAATACTTTTAAATCTAAAAATAATGCATTGTTATTCTTTTGCATCATTATCTTTTCATTTATGCTATCGTGTTCTAAAGATGAATTATATAATAATAAGCTAATTGAAAAAGAATGGAAAGTTATAACTATTAATAATGTTTCAGTATATTCATATAGCGGAGAAAATGAGATTCTTCTTAAATTTGATAAGAATGGAGTTTTTATTGTAACTTATAATGATCCCGACTTCTCAGAGTCAGTGTCAGGCGAGTGGTTCTGGGATGAAGATCAGCTAACTGTTTTACTCGATGGTGAGCAAGCTCATTGGAGTATAGTAAAACTCAATTCAACAGAATTCTGGTTTAATGATATCGAAGAAGATGCCCTATTCAAATGTGAACCGTTCGTGGTTTACGACGAAATAGAAGATGGCCTGAATGGTGAAACGTTGGGCAAAGGATATGGGCTAACATGGACTTCAACACCTAACGGTAAAGGTGCTATTTTCTCAAGTACAGCAGAAAGTCGAATAGAATACCCGTTTTCAATGGGGTTACCACACGAAGGGACAATTGAAATGCAAATAAAAGTTTCTTCAGGATACAATTACGGGAATTATGTACTAAATACAAATCAGACATCGGCAATTATTTTCAATACTGGCCCTTCGGATGTATGGTTCGAAGGAGCAATGTGGTTTAATGTAGATAATAACGGGAACATATCTTTAACCACTGCTTTGTCTGCAACCCCTTCATCACATGTTTTGCTGGCAGAGAAGACAAAATTCAAATTTGATGAATGGCATATTGTATCGTTCAGCTATGGAGGTGAAGGGCAATATATAAGTCTGGATGGGAATATTGTTGCATCAAATAAAACATACACTGAAACCCTTCAAGCATGTGGCAACATATCAGTAGTAAGAGTTGTACCTTCAATAGGGGAAGCAAATTCTGTTTTTTGGACAAACAACAGGTATGATCAAGGTTTTGAAGGCATACTTGATAATTTCAGGTTCTCAAAAAAACAACAAGATTGGATTCTGAAATTATAAAACACATAATGAATCATAACCTTAAATTATAGAACTATGGGACTATTATCTAACAACATCGAATCATTGTTAATAACAATTGCAGCTGTCGTTATTGTTTTTCTTATCCTGCGTGAAGTATTCTGCTGGTATTGGAAAATAAATCAACGTATTAGTTTGCAGAAAGAACAAAATGAACTTTTAAAGAAAATTGTATCTGCCGGGAAACAAGATGTGTTTGATTGGGAAAAAAGTGATTCTCCTAAAACTAAAACTGAAATTGAAAAACTGTATGATTTAATTGAAAAAAAAGAGGAAAATATTGATAATGTAGCTGAGCAAATACAACATGTTTCTCATAAAACAGAGAGTCAAATAAAAGATTTCCTCAGTAAATATGAACAAGAAAAAGGAAAAACGCTTTATCAGCATTTAATTGATCTAATAAAAAATAAAGATGAAGTAGATAAGTTGCTCGAACCTATAACAAAAAAAATAGGTGAATGATACCAGAAATGTATGTGTTTCATGCATAGGCAATAAAATAATTTAAAAATCATGTTATGACTATCCAAATAAAAAACCATAGCGTTTTAATTATCGCTACCGTTCTATTTATATCAGGTTTATTGTTCTCTGCGAATGGTGAAGAACCGAATGATTTCAGTCTGCCACTGGTTGTAACACTTGAAATTACTAATATTGATACCGACACCAAAGTAGTAGAGGTTACCAATCCTGCTACAGGCAAAATCTGGATGGATCGCAACCTGGGAGCCAGTCGTGCTGCTACAAGTCGTGCCGATGAGCAAGCTTATGGCGATTTATACCAGTGGGGGCGAACCGCCGATGGGCATCAGAAAAGAACATCAGACAGGTCTTCAACTCTAAGTACGGAAGACACACCTGGGCATGGTAATTATATTAATGCAAACAGCAGTCCTTATGACTGGCGCAGCCCGCAAAACGACAAGCTTTGGCAAGGTGTAAACGGCACCAACAACCCTTGTCCAAGTGGTTACCGGTTGCCCACATCTACTGAATGGGAAGACGAAAGGCAAAGCTGGACAAGTAACAACGCCGCCGGGGCTTTTGCCTCACCTCTGAAGTTGCCTGCGGGAGGCAGCCACAACTACCGTAATGGCGGCATTTACGATGTAAGTTGGGACGGCAATTATTGGTCGAGTACTGTAGATGGTGGCAGTTCATTATTCCTGCACTTCTACAATAGAGATGTCATTATTGATAGCTACTACCGGACATTTGGTCTTTCTGTTCGTTGCATCAAGGATTAGCCATTGCAAATTATAAGCATAACAATAAGCAGTTTAAATAGATAAAAAATTCAGTTATGAAAATATTAATAAACACGCTCATTATCTCATTGATGCTGTCGTTGTGCCTAACAACTAATGCGCAGGACATTATTTACACCATTAGCGGCGAAATCGACAGCCAAAAAACACCGCTCGACTCCATTGCTGTCGAAAACCTTACCAAGCAAACGAACATAGGTTTTGGCAACCTTCCCGAGCGCAACGATTACCGCATAAACCTTACCCGTAACGAATACTGGGGCTCAACATCGGTGCATGATTTTATTAACGAAGGTGGCCTGCACCTTGTAAAAAACCTGCCCGGCACACTTGCCGTTGGCTACAGGGGGCAAACAGCCGTAAATGCAACTATTGCATTATACAACACCAACGGTCAGCGACTGGCAGTAAAAGAAAACCAGCTGCTCGAAAATGGTAGTTTGATAGAAGTAGAAATAGGCAATGCCGGAATCTATATTTTGACCGTAGCTACCCCAGTTGAATCCCGCACTTTTAAAGCGACAGGGTTATTCACCGCGGGCAACATGAGCATAGCTACGCAAAGCGGAACAGCCACTCCCTTAAAAAGCGGACAGGCATATACCATTGCCGGTATCGACACCGAAAAAGGCGACAACGTTAAAGTGATGGTGTTCAAAGGCGGTTACGTGGCCATACCTGTTGAGCTGACCATTGATGGTGATGAAACATTGGTTTTCCCACTCGAAGCACAAACTCCCCCCGAGGTACAGACCCTTGAAGCAAGCGATATTGAAAGCAACTCGGCAACCTTAAACGGTAACGTGGTATCCGATGGCAACGCCACCATAAGCGAGCGGGGCTTTTACTGGAGCGCTACCAACAGCACACCCGGCCCCGCCGACAATAAAGAAACCGTAACCGGCACAACTGGCACCTTCAATAAAACCATAAGCGGATTGCAGCCTAATACTACCTATTATGTAAGGGCTTATGCTACCAACAGCCAAGGGACTGCTTATGGCAATCAGGTTTCTTTTACAACTCTTGAGGAATCAGGTAGTATAGAATATGGCTCATTCACCGACTCACGTGACAACCACAAATACAAAACCGTTGAAATAGGCAACCAAATTTGGATGGCCGAAAATCTGGCTTACTTACCTTCTGTCAGCCAGGTTTCAACAGCCTCTGAGACAGAAAAACACTATTATGTATATGATTATTATGGAAGTAGTGTGACGGAAGCAAAGACCTCACAAAATTATTTAACCTTTGGGGTGTTATATAATTGGCCGGCAGCTATGGCGGAATCAGGGAGTAATAATTTGAATCCCAGTTCTGTACAAGGTGTTTGCCCATCAGGTTGGCATTTGCCGAGCGAAATGGAATGGTATCAACTAGCAGATTATCTTATTTTAAATGGATATAATTATGACGGAACCACAACCGAAAATAGGATTGCAAAATCACTTGCCGATATAAACTATTGGAATACAAGCTCAGAGCCCGGGTCCATCGGGAATGATAAATCTATCAATAATATGAGTGGTTTCTCAGCCCGACCAAGTGGGGTATTCCTTGTTGATGATCAAATATTCTATGGAATAAATGAAATTGCAGCCTGGTGGAGTTGTACTGATTATAGGACTGCAACGGCATGGTCTTTTTATCTTGTATCTAATGATCAATCTATAGGTGAAGATCCTTTCGAAAAATCTATGGGGTTAAATGTTCGATGCATAGAGGGTAACCCTTCAGAACTTCCTGACCTAACAATTTCAACTCAGTTTTACGGCGATTTTCAAGCCAGTACCTCCAAGTCAATTCAGGTAACCATTTCAAAATCCAACGGCAATCTTTCAAACAGTGGCCATGTAAAGGTTCATTTGTATCTTTCAAAAACAAGCACAATAGGTTCCGATAAAGTTTTATTATGGGCAAACCCTGTTGAAGACTCTGATCAGATGCACACCCCTGATTTTACAACCAGTGATTTAAACTCCAGTGGTTCGAAAACAGTAACAGCCACAATATATATTCCTACGAATACCATACAGGGCAACTATTATCTTATTGCCGTCGTAGATGAAGCTAATTATCATCCCGAAATTAATGAAAACAATAACACACAAAGCAATCCCATTAAAGTTACGGCTCAATTATCAAATCAAACAGGTACTTTTACCGACTCCCGCGATAACAAAACTTATAAAACCGTTAAAATCGGCGACCAAATTTGGATGGCTGAAAATCTAGCCTATCTTCCTTCTGTCAACCCTTCCTCGCAAAAATCAACTATTACCCCTTATTACTATGTTTTCGATTATCAGAGCACTGATGTGAATGAGGCTAAGCAGCATGCCAATTACGCTACCTACGGAGTGCTGTATAACTGGCCGGCTGCCATGGCTGGCGACGAAAGCAGCAGTGCCAATCCAAGTAATGTGCAGGGTGTTTGCCCTACAGGGTGGAATCTACCAAGTGATTCTGAATGGGCACAGTTAGAAAATTTTCTTATAGTTAATGGGTATAATTATGATGGGACAAAAACCGGCAATAAAATTGCCAAATCCATGGCCGACACTTCTCTTTGGATATCTAATACCGACGAGGGAACACCCGGCAATTATTTAGCTGCAAACAATAGAAGTGGATTTTCAGCTCTTCCTATAAGCTTCCAATATTATGATAAAGGTAAAATTGGTGAATGGTGGAGTAGTACAGAATCTTATGGTTCCAGCGCAGTGATCCGGAGTCTCTGCAACAGCGATGCCTATGTCTATAACAGAAACAGCTATCAGGGTAACGGAACTAGTGTTCGTTGCGTCAGGGGTGAGAGTCAGCAAAACGTAATCACAACCGCTATTACCTCCATTACCCAAATTACCGCTACAATAGGCGGTAATGTAACATCCGATGGCGGCGCAACAATTACCGCCCGTGGTGTTTGCTGGAATACCACCGGCAACCCAACTACAACTGACAACAAAACAAGTAACGGTAATGGAACAGGTATCTGGGTGAGTGAGCTCACAGGACTCCAACCCGGCATAACTTATTATGTAAGGGCTTATGCCACCAATAGTCAGGGCACAGCCTATGGTGAAACTGTCCAATTTACAACTAGCAACACCGAGAGTAGTGATAATGGTGGCAAAGACACTCAAACAGCCGTGGTTGACGTTACCAACCCTGTCACCAGCAAAACCTGGATGGATCGTAACCTGGGTGCAAACCATGTCGCCACCAGCAGCACCGATGAAGATGCTTATGGCGACCTTTATCAGTGGGGACGTGCTACCGATGGGCATCAAAAACGCAATTCCCCCACTACCTCAAGCCTAAGTACAAGCGATACCCCGGGGCATGGCAATTTTATAACCATAATTAGTGGAACTGGGGATTGGCGTAACCCTCAAAACAATAACCTGTGGCAGGGAGTAAACGGCATCAATAATCCTTGTCCAAGCGGCTATCGTTTACCCACTGCGGTTGAATGGGATGCCGAACGGAAAAGCTGGGGCAGCAACAACGCTACCGGAGCCTTTGCGTCACCCCTAAAGTTGCCTATGGCAGGTATTCGCTTCCATCACGATGGGTCGCTCGGTAGTGTTGGTTCATTCGGTGTCTATTGGTCGAGTACGGCAGGTGTGCGCTTGGCCTTCACAAGTGAAAAATTATCAATGTCCGGCATCGTCCATGCGTTTGGGTACTCTGTTCGTTGCCTTAAGGAATCAGGTAGTATAGTTTATGGCGAATTAACCGACTCCCGAGATAACCAAAAATACAAAACAGTTGAAATAGGCAAGCAAACCTGGATGGCAGAGAATTTAGCGTACCTTCCAAGTGTGAGTCCATCTTCAACTGTAGATGATAACGACCCTTATTATTACGTTTACGATTACCAAGGCACTAGTGTAAGCGAGGCAAAAGAAACTAACAACTATTCAACTTACGGTGTATTGTACAACTGGCCTTCAGCTACCGATGTTTGCCCAAGCGGCTGGCACTTACCTACTGATGATGAATGGAAACATTTAGAAATGTATATTGGCATGAGCCAAAGCGAAGCTGATAATATAGCTTGGAGAGGGACAAACGAAGGAACAAAACTAAAAGCAACTAGTGGTTGGGTAAGCAATGGAAACGGAACAGACGACTTCGGCTTTTCAGCTCTTCCGGGTGGCGGCAACGATGGTTCTTTCTACCTTGTGGGTGACCTCGGCTTATGGTGGAGTAGTACCGTGAAATATCCAACGCACGCTTGGTATCGAAACATGCGCTACGACGACGAGAGTGTAGCCCGCAGCTACTACGGCAGTAGGAGCGACGGAGCCTCTGTTCGTTGCGTGAGGAATTACGAAGGTGAAGTAACAATACCAACAGTTGTTACAAATGAAATATCAGCCATTACTCAAACTACGGCCACCGGTGGAGGCAATGTAACTTACGATGGCGGAGCAACAGTTACCGCCCGTGGTGTGTGCTGGGGTATCAACCCAAACCCCACCACTTCAAACAGCAAAACCACTAACGGCACAGGCACAGGTAGTTTTACAAGCAGTTTAGTCGGTTTAACGGCAAATACCCCGTATTACGTGCGGGCTTATGCCACCAACAGTGAGGGCACTGCTTATGGTGAACAAATAGAGTTTAGAACCCTTGAAGAAGAAAGTGGTGAGTGGCCAAGGGACACCGAAACCGCAGTGGTTGATGTTACCAACCCTGCTACCGGCAAAACATGGAT
>JAQIBQ010000513.1 GCA_027859005.1 Prolixibacteraceae bacterium
GTGAAGTATGACAATGAGTACCCGTCAGAATAGGGTTTCGAAGACTGTTGGGTTAGACAGAAAGTATGCAAAAGCATAACACATTAATATTTTCCCCACAACTTTTCCATGTGATCCATTAATTGTTCGTATAAACACGAAATTTGTTACTGCGAAAGAATTCCTTTTCGGGCAATATGACAAAAAGGCTCCCCAAATAGGAAGCCTTCTTATATTATCTAAATATTCTGTATTAATGGTCTTTGGGACCAATTAAATCCAATAAATTGTCATCAATTTTTTCGCTAATACCTTCGTTTACTTTGATTATTTCTAAGAACGAAGCCATTCCACGAACGCCGTAACTACTCCCTACAAATACGATGGTATCATCAATACTAATACAACTTTCTTTCACCAAACTTTTTAAGCATGATCGAATAGTTTCATCGCGGTTTTTATTGGGTTCAATTGTCGATGGAATAATACCATACGATAAAGACAGTTCGCGCATTACCCTTGGACGATAACATTTGGCGAACAATGGGATATCGGCTCTGTATGCCGAGATATGACGTGCATTATGTCCTGAGAGAGTATCCGTTACAATAGCAGATGTTTCCATCTCTTCGGCAGCATTAATAGCTGTGGATGCTAGAAATGATGATGTGTCTAAATTAATCGGAGGAATAATATCATTTCTTCTATCTTTATTATATTCAACTTCTAAAGCAACGCTATTCATTAGTTTCACCGCTTCGATACCATATTTTCCATAGGCAGTTTCACCACTTAGCATAATTGCGTCACATCGGTTGTATACAGCGTTCGCAATATCACTTACTTCAGCTCTAGTAGGACGTGGATTCTCAATCATGGTATGTAACATTTGAGTTGCCATAATAACCGGTCTTCTGCGTTCAATACATTTTTTGATCAACATTCGTGATACCGAAGGGATTTTTTCGGCTGGGATTTCAATTCCCAAATCGCCACGAGCAATCATTACACCATAAGCATCATCAAGTATTTCATCAATTTTATCAACGCCTTCCTGGTTTTCAATTTTTGCAATAATTTTAACCGGGCTATTGTGTTCATCTAAAATTTTCTGGATATCTATCACATCTTGTTTGTTGCGAACAAACGAGTGTGCAATAAATTCAATGTTGTTTTCAATAGCGAACAATATAAAATCTCTATCCTTATCAGTCAATGAAGGTAGCTTTATACTAACACCTGGTACATTAATACTTTTTCGGTTCTTAATTACTCCGTTGTTAGTTACTTCAGTGTAAAGGAAATCTGCATCTTTATCTTTAACTTCTAGTTCAATTTCGCCGTCATCGATCAATAGTTTTGAACCAACTGGAATTTCATTAACAAAACCAGTGTAATTCACACACAAACAGTCGGTTTTGCTTAAATCGCCAGTTACTTTTATTTTGTCGCCAAACGAAACATTAATTTCATTTTCTAAGTTGGCTATTCGAACTTCAGGGCCTTTTGTGTCAATTAAAATCGCAATTTTATCAGATACAGAACGTACATTGTTCATTATTTTAGTTGCCCCATCTCTGTTAATGTGAGCAGTATTCATACGTACTACATTTAACCCATTATCGAAAAGCGCCTGAATATAAGCCGGATCGCATTTCCAATCGGAGATAGTTGCTACAATTTTAGTTTTCTTCATATCACAGTATCTATTTGTCATTTTCTTTTTTTTTAAACGTGTGCAAAAGTAAACTTTTAAATCTACTGAAATCTTTATTACTGTTAACAAAAGATTATAAATGAATACATATAATAAACTCTTAAATTTGGAAAATGTTAATTATACAAGCAATTAAATTCATATTAAATGGAAACACTGACATTAACAACACCTGCATTACTCTTTTCTGCAGTTTCTTTAATACTTCTTGCCTACACAAACAGGTTCTTAGGATACGCTCAATTGGTGCGTAATTTATACGAAAAATTCAAAGAAAATCCCGATAGTATTATTATGGCTCAAATTAAGAATTTGAGAAAGCGATTGTATTTGACTAGAGCAATGCAAATACTTGGTGTACAAAGCTTATTTTTCTGTGTGGGGGCAATGTTTTTAATCTATATCAACTTTATGGTGGCAGCATCGTGGGTGTTTGGAATAGGCTTATTACAACTAATTGTTTCACTTGCTTTGTCGGCTTGGGAAATACAAATCTCGGTAAAAGCAATTGACTTACATTTAAAAGATATGGAGAGTATTAAATGATAAAACTTCATTTTATTGTTGCCATACTGTTTGCTTTAGTTTTGAGTGAGGAATCTTATTGTCAGAATATTAACCCTGCAAACAATAAGGTATTTGTTCAGAATGAAGTTTCAATAATTAAACTAACACTCAACGAAACCGATAAACAGAACTTGGTATTTCCCGATGATCCATCTATCGACCAATATTATCCTGCTGAGTTACATTTCAAAAATTCATTAATAGATACTGTTTTAAATCCTATCGGAATTCGCATTCGGGGAAACACTTCGAGAGCTAGTTATAAAAAATCGTTTAAAATTGATTTTAAAGAATACGGAGGGGAGCAATTTTACAAACTAAAGAAGTTCAACTTAAAACCAAATAATAATGATCCTAGTTTTATTCGCGAACCACTGAGTTGGAGCGTATACACCAGAATGAACGTTTCTGCTGCCCGAACAAATTTTGTAGAATTGTACATGAACAATGAATTTATGGGCGTATACCTAAACTGCGAAAACATTGACGATGAGTTTGTCGATCGCAGATATGGAAACGAAGCAGGAAATCTATACAAATGTACCTGGGGAGCCGATTTATCATCGAGCAATGATGCCTACAACGATTGGAACATAGAGCTCAAAACCAATGAAGAAGAAAACGACAGATTTGGACTGATTAAGTTTATCGATTTGCTTAATGCTCCACAAAATGATGAATGGGAGAGTGAGATTGAGGCAATTTTCAATGTTGATAATTATTTACGTCAGTTGGCTGTTGAGTCGATGATTGGGCATTGGGATGGTTATTCGTTTAATACAAACAACTATTATTTGTATGAAGATTCTGCTTCAGGTAGAATTCAGTTTATTCCTTATGATTTAGACAATACTTGGGGAATTGATTGGATAGGGTACGATTGGACTACAAAGGATTTGAATAATTGGTATAATTCAACCATGAATGTTCCTCTAACAAGTCAATTATTGCGTATCGATGCTTTTAAAACAAAATATGTTTCTTATTTGAAAGAAGTAATGGCCTTTTGGTTCGATTTAGAAGAAGAAGCTGTAAACAACTTTGAACTAGTAAAGCCTTTAGTTGAATATGATTATTATTATACCGGGAGTTTTGGAAACAACTACGATGGTTTTCTAGCTTCACTATATTCACCTTTTGCCAATCATGTTAAATACGGTGTTTTAGATTACATGAATAAACGTTACGAAAGTGCTGTTGTTCAGGTAACAGCAATGAAAAAAAATACCTTTTCTTATTCCGATATTTCTCTTTATCCCAACCCATGTAACGGACAACGTATTACATTAAAAGGTAAAGCTGAAGGATTTGCACTCTTCGATATACAAGGCAATAAAGTAATTTATACACTTTCATCTAATAATGAAATCATTTTTAAATCGAAGCTTGCTCAAGGTGTTTATATTTTAAGAACTCACGAAAAACAAGTTAAGTTTACAGTGGCTTATTAGTCTCTTCTAATCTTTGTTTTTTTGTGACTTTTGGAATTTGTGATTTCACATTTACTGCATTTGCATTTTAGCTGCTAATTCAGTTGCAAAATTTTCTCCTTTAAATTGTTTTACAATTTCTAATGCAAATTCAAACGTTACACCAGCACCTTTGCCTGTAATAATATTGCCTTCGGTTTCAATTGGATTTGCAGTATATTCTGCACCAATAAGTTCATTTTCGAATCCGGGAAAGCAAGTCGATTTCTTTCCAACTAGAAGCCTATTGTGCCCTAAGATTAAAGGAGCTGCACAAATTGCACCTATTTTTATGTCTTTGTCGTTAAGTGCCAATATTTTATCGCGAAGACCTTCGTGCTTGTCTAAGTTGGTTGCACCGGGCATCCCTCCTGGTAGAAATAGCATGTCGGCATTATCGTAGTTCGTTTCTATAAAAAGTTTATCGGCAACAACCTTAATTTTGTGAGCTCCATTTACTTCAAGTTTCTTTGATATTGAAATTGTTTCCACATCAAAACCTGCTCTTCGCCATATGTCAACAGGAATCAGGGCTTCCATCTCTTCAAAGCCTTCAGCTAAATGCACTAATATTTTTGTCATGCTTATTTTTTTTCAAGTAAATTTAAACAAACGGGTTTCGATAATGTAACTTCTTCGCCAGTGAAGCTTAAAAGACCAGTACTTTCATCTATTGAATATACTGTAATGTTGTTTCCATTCTGATTGGCAACCAACATAAAAGTACCTTCGGGCGACAAAGTAAAGTTACGTGGCCAGTTTATTTTTTCTTGAATCCACCCCAACAAAGAAAGTTCCATATTTACTGGATTTACTTGGTATGTAACAATGCTATTGTGCCCTCGGTTAGATGCGTACAGGTATTTTCCGTTGCTGGAGTAGTGTATGTCGGCACACTGATTATTTGTGGTGTGATTTTCAGGAATTGTAGTAATTGCACTTGAGCTTATAGAAAAACATCCGTTTGAGTCAGGTAGAAATACTTCCACTGTACTGTTGAGTTCATTCACAACACTCATGGCTTTCATTTCAGGGTGGAATGCCAAATGACGTGGCCCGGCACCCGCAGTAATAGTTATTTCTGCATGCAATTTCAAACCATCTTCTTGCAGGTTGTAAGCGTAAACCTTATCGGTACCTAAATCGCATGAGTAAGCAAATTTTCCATTGTTATCAATTATAAAGCAATGTGCATGAGGTCCTTCTTGTCTTGAGCTATTCGGTCCTGTTCCTTGGTGTTGGTGACTTGCTGATGTTTCATCGTATTTAATTCGAGTTACATTACCACTGTTATAATTAGCAACTAAAATACTGTTGCTTTGTGAATGATGACTTACATAGCAAGGTCCAAATCCTTCGGTGCTCGTTTCTGATTGTTTTGTTAACGATCCGTCTTCTTCATCAATGGAATAGGAAATAACTTGTCCCTTGCCTCCCAATTCGCTAACACTAAACAGTTGTTTCTTATCTTCAGAAATGCATTGATAGGATGCATTGTTGAGTATGGCGCTCTCAATGGGTGTTGATATTAAGCCTGAATCAACATCGAAATTAGCAAGATATATACCCTTACTTCCTGCATCGGTGTATGTTCCTATGTATAAATAATGTTCTATGTCTTCAATCGATACATCAACCGGGGTATCAATGTCGGTAGATGAAGAATCCTTAACTTCAGCTGTTATTGAATCTTGAGTTTCTTCTTTTTCATTATTATTTGGACCTTCGTTACCAGCCGATTTGTCGCAACTCCAAAAGAATATTGAAATCAATAATATGTATTTAAACATGCTTGTTTTATTTAATAAGATAGTCGTAAAGATATAAAAATTGAGAAGTGAGCTGTCCGTTTTCAAGAATAGTTGCTCGCTTAATAATTTTATTGTCGCCAACACCTAAAAGGGCTGGCAAAACACTATTATAAAGTGATTCTGCAAAAAAAGTTGATGCCTCCCGTGGTATAGCTGCAGGCAAATTCCCAACGGCCATTGTCGTAATATTTTTAGAAGATGAAAAT
>JAQIBQ010000575.1 GCA_027859005.1 Prolixibacteraceae bacterium
GGGAAACACTTATTGCTATTATAGTTAAAGAATGTGGTGGCGACCCGAAATTAATGAACAAAGGTTACTTTAGTCAGTTTTCAGTTCCTTGATTTTACACCTAATAATTGGTCATTCCCAAATATTTCTTCCGACCACCCCTAATTGCAAATCCGCACCAGCGGGTTTAAAATGTCCTTGAAATCCGCAACATACTGCCCACCCGGTTTTCATATAAACTCCCCCTGTCGGCAGCCAAGGAAAGAGTAATGTCGAAAGGCAGGGTAGAGGAGTAGTGTGCATTAACAACCGAAAAGAATTGATTTTTGACTGGGTCAAATGGTCTATTATGTGTCCCGTAATTCTGAGTATAAGTTAGTTTTGCATCCCACCGAATAGCATCATTAAATTTCCCTTTTAGTCCTAGGTGATGCATGATAATACGTGTATTTTCAATACGGGTGACCACGTTATTCTCATCATAAACTAGTGGGGAAAAAATAGGAGATGATAGCATCCAGCCTTGATAAGAATAGCCAGAACGATATACTCCATGGTTATAATAGTTGTCGTTTCCATGTTCAACACCGGCAACATCTACTTTTCCTCCTTGATGTAAGGTGTATAGATATTCATAAACTACTGCTTCAAGGACTTTAAATTGCTTGAATTGAAGGTGGATACCATACAGGTTGTCGGGATAATTTTCCAATTCCATACCTGAATGGTCATCAAACAGGTGATTGATATAGGCTGTTACTCCCAGACTCTTGGTCTCATAGTTGTATTGTAAATGATAACTGCCGAATTGATTCCCGGCCACGTTGGCAATATCTGTTTGGGGGAAATTCTCTGTACCGGGACTGCCAGTGATGTAAACAAAATAGTCTTTGAATCCTTCCGGCATTTGGCCGATGTTCGGATTTGGTGATAAGCCACCCCACATCACATAATGGTTTAATCCAACATGAAATGAAGATTTTGGATTGATTTGAAAGCGGGTATACAAGGATTTATGATGTAGGCGTGTTCCCATCACCACCCGTTGGTCATTCAACCATCCCTCATCGTATTCTGCTTTAAAACTGAACCAATTCTTCCAGAATAGAAAAGGAATGAACTCATTCGTTCCAAATCGTATTTTAGGATGGGGGCGTGCATTGTTGCTTTTTTCCAAATCACCATTGGTGGAAGAAAGACCGCTAAAATATTCCTTCTCCCTAAACCAACCTCCTTCTAATTTCCAGCCCCATAAAAAGGCTTTGGCATAAGCCTCATTCACTTGAGTTTCAATATCCGCAGAATAGGAAGCAATCAGATTTGTTCCCAATTCAATGCTTAGAGGACCTAAATAAGGCTTGTTAATCCGCGCTTTTCCTTCAAAAGCTAGCAAGTGATTGGCCTTATTGTTTAGGGGGTATTTTCCCAGTTGGTTGTGGGTGAGCCAAAAAGCCTGGGACTCGCCCGATGAAACCATGGATTCAATAGAAGTGTTGAATGAAATATCAGTTTGAGCTTTTGCCAGAATTCCTATGCAGAGTAATCCCATTAAAAGGACTGTTTTTAATAGCTTGGTGATTAGGTTCATTGATTATGCTTGAGTGACGAGGTATTCAATTGGTTTTATGAAATATGAAAATCACATTTAAATAAAAGATACATTTAAATTAAGAAGGAAGCAAGCGCTTAATGCCCTCCGCCCTTTACCATAACGGCAATACCTTTTCCAATAATATAGAGGTCGAGTAATAACAATCTGAAGGCTGAATATTGAATGTAACGCTGCACATATTCATACTCATAAATTGGTTTACCAAATTCAAGAGTTCCCTTGCGGACATGGCCGTAGCCTAATAAACCACCACGTATTAACGAACGAGGTACATTGCCCTGAGCCAAATCCCGCTCGTAGTGATGTATGGCAAGGGGACGTGGACCAACAATTGACATATCGCCTTTTAAAACATTGTAAAACTGAGGAATTTCATCAATGTAGAATTTTTTTACAAAGCGACCCAGAATAGTCCTTGCTTCGGGCATCCACTCGTTTTTATAAGCATGCCAGTCACCTGTGGCCTGCAATTCTTTATCGATATAGCTTACCTTTATCAACCTTATTTTAAACTTTTTGAATACCTTTCCCTGGCTCACCCCATTGTAGAAAAAGAAAAGAGGTCCACGATTTTCAGTTATAAAAAGGCCTTCGAAAAAGTTGAAAATCATTTGGGCTATTATTATTGGCAGACAAAAAAACAATATGGAAAATGCCAGTATTTTATCAAATAACAATTTGGGCAAGGGTACCTTTAGGGGCTTTTTCAACTCAAATAATGCCTTGTATTTTTCTTTTATTTCATTGGTAGGCGGTAGGTAGGGAAAAGCTTCCACCGGCTCATTAAGTGTATTCATTGGATTCGTTTTATTTGATACGGGTTGCTAATATTTAATTAGGGGTAAGTTAGCCTGCATTGGAATAGGATTTGATCCCAAAGATAGTCATTAAAATAATTTTAAGGTCTAAATTGAACGACCAGGTCTCCATGTATTTCAGGTCGTATTTGACTCGTTTTTCCATTTTCCACAGTTCTTTTGTTTCGCCTCGGTAACCGTTCACCTGTGCCCAACCGGTAATACCCAGTTTTACATAGTGACGTATTAGGTAGTGGTCAATCAATTTCGAATATTGTTCGGTATGTTTTAACATGTGGGGGCGTGGACCTACCACCGACATCTGACTCATAAGTACATTAAAAAACTGGGGTAGTTCATCCATGTTTGTTTTACGCATAAACAATCCAATACGGGTGATACTATTGTCATTGACCCTGGCTTGTTGATGATCGGATTGCCCATTTACCTTCATACTTCTGAACTTTATACAAGTGAAGGTTTTGTTGTTAATCCCGGTTCGTTTTTGCAAGAAAAAAACTGGTGCTTTTGAACTTATTTTGATTAACAAGGCCAGAATGGGAAACAACCATGAAAAAATTAGGAGAATAGCCGCTAGGGAAAAACCAATATCAAAAATTCTTTTACCCACACGTGAGCCTAAATGATCAAGAGGAATTTCCTGAGGATTATTAAGGATGAGTTCCCCCAAAGATTCGGAGTTTGATTTGAAACGGACGTGTTGTTGGTTTTCGTGAATAAAGCGTAAACGGATTCCTAACTGATTACAGATTTTTAATTGTTCTTTGAGTTGATCGGGTGTATTATCCATGGATAGAGTTGCCCATACCATTTGGATGTTGTTTTGTTGAATTAACTGTGCCATATTTTCAGCGGCACCAAGCAATTGAGGATGCTTGGAATTTCCAAAAGCGGCAAATCCGGCAAACTGATAACCCAGCGAATAATTGCTGTTAATAATTTGTTGAAGCATATGCTACCCAGGTTTTATACTTCGCTACCGTTGTTTTTGACCTTGCTACTTGCATTTTGGGCTATGCATTGAAAGAGTTTGCTTTTTCTTATAATGAAGCTCAAAAGAATTTGCAACTATTTTAATTTACGCATCCAATTTGTTGGAGAAAGGGAGATAATAAAAGTCGTTATAAACGACTTGCAGCTAACTCCTCGTTGCAAACGAGGAGTAGTGGGGAAATGCTTCTTTAGGTTCAGTAAGTATTGTCATTGTTTTGATTTAAGTATAATGTTGTTTTTTAGAAATAAGAGGATATATTATTTCATATCAAAAATATTTGAATAAAACGTTACTAATTTTTTACTTTCAAACTCCCAAGAAAGCTTATTTATTACACGATTATACCCGAATTCACCCATCTCTTTTCGCATTTTTTCATTATTCAATAATTCAATTATTTTATCAGCAAAATCTAAAGTAGAAGCATTTTTTGCATATAGTGATGCTTTTTCTGCTGAATATCTTCCTTCCTTAAGATCGTATTGCACTATTGGTTTTTTAAGTGCCATATACTCCATTATTTTATTCATTGTTGAAAGGTTATTCATTTCAGTTGGTTTATCAGGGTTAACACAGACATCCGCAGTATTTAACACATCTAATAACTCCTGATCGGAAACCCTTCCGTAAAAATCAACATAATCAGATAATCCTTTGCTTCGGGATAAGTCCTTTAAAAGTTCTAAATCGGAACCTCCTCCTACAATTGCTAGTTGTATATCATTTCTTGATTTGACAATATACTCCATGCTTTCAAGCAGTAGATCAATCCCTTCCTGCTCGCCAATTACTCCCAAATACCCTAATAAAAACTGTCGCCCTTTCTTGAATTCGGATTTAGGAGCTTGAAGTTTCAATCTATCTAATTTAGGTCCGCTTCTAACAACTTGTACATCTTTAGAATTCATGCCTCCACGCTCAATCGCAATCTTCTTATACGATTCGTTTGTTGCAATACTTGCTACTGCATGCTTAAAGGTTTGACGTTCAAAATAGATCATTAATTTGTAGAAGAAATCTTTTTTATCGTATTTGGCAATATAGAGTTCCGGGTTAATGTCGTGGTGATCGAATACATATTTCACCCCTTTCCTTTTAAATAATTTGGCAGTTAAGTAAATTAAGTCTGGAGGATTGCAGCCATGAATTACATGAAAAGGTTTCTTTTTGTATATCTTTTTTGCCAATTTTCTTTCCCAATATATTGCAGCTCCATACTCAAGTAAATAACCAATTGCCCCCCTGGCTTCTAGTGGAAGTGGGTGACGATAAATTTCTATTCCTTCGAGTATTTCAAAAGGTTTTGTATATCCTTTCATTTGAGGACAAATGATTGAAACATCCATCCCATTTTCTTTTAATGTTGTAGCCTCCTGCCATACCCTTCTGTCGAATGGTACTGGTAGGTTTTCTACAATAAAAAGTATGTGCTTGCCTTTTATATTATCCATAAAATTAGCTAGTTTAAAACGGTATCTTCGCTTGAAATATAATTATCAGAAGATGTTGATTTTGTTGACCAATTTATTCCAATGTAATTTTCGTTCTTAATAATTGATTCATCGATTCTCACAAAATCAACAATGGTTTTATCCGTCACATTTTTCAATACCTCAATAAACTCCTTTTCATTGGTATTTACAATAAGCACGTCACTTTCTACCACCATCTTTTCTAAATCAGAAACCAGAAGGTTAGCTAAGTGGGGAATGCGCGCATCAATATAATCCTTATTGGTACCCGTCAACATGGTCAAATTAATGTTTTTATCATAAATCTGAATGGATGCTCCTTTTCCAAGTAGGGTTTCCACCACCCTTACGGCAGGGCTATTACGTAAATCATCCGTACCTGCTTTAAAGCTTAATCCCAAAAAGCCTAACTTCTTGTTTGGATAACGTTGGATAATTTCAATAGCACGATCTATTTGGTTTTCATTGGTTAAACCAATTCCATCTACAACCGGAGTTTTTACATATAGGTCGTGAGCCAGAGTTTGAAACCCTTTTAAGTCTTTTGGTAAACATGAGCCACCATAAGCAAAACCAGGCTTAAAATAATAATTAGAAATATTCAGCTGCTTATCCTTACAGAAAATTTCCATTACTTGATGCGAATCAATTCCGAGTTCAGAGCAAACATTGCCTACTTCATTGGCAAAAGAAATCTTTAACGCATGATAGGTATTATTGACATACTTCATGATTTCCGCCACCCTTAAATCAGCAATAATGATTTCGCCAGGTAATTCACGATACAAATCCGCTACTTTATTAGCGGCATCTTTATTATCAGATCCAACTAACGTCAATGGAGGATTATAATAGTCTTTTACTGCACTTCCTTCGCGTAAAAACTCTGGATTGTCTACAATCGCAAATCCTTCATTTCGTTTTTTTCCAGAGGCTTTTTCAATAATCTCAGCCACTTTATCACAAGTACCTGGAAGTACAGTGGATCGAATGGCCGCAATGTGAAAATCGTTCTTGTTTTTAATGGCTTTTCCTATATTTTCAGCAACCTTAAAAATATATTTCAAATCAAGATGACCTTGCAATGTAGATGGAGTACCCACAGCTATTATACTTATTTCGGTTTCAGCTACCGCTTCTGCTGCATTATTTGTTGCCGATATATTACCTAAAGTACGTTGTTCTCCAATAATGGTATCAATATCTTTTTCAATAATGGTGGGTTTTCCATTATTAATTAAGTCTACTTTATTTTGACTTACGTCAACACCAATAACAGTATGACCATTTTGAGCTAAACATCCAAGGCTTACGCATCCCACGTAACCAAGACCAAATATGCTAATATTCATGTATTTATATTTTGGGAATTAATGTTAATACCAAATTCTGTTTATTAAATAGGTAATTTTATCTTTTATTGAATTTGGTTTTATACTCGATGATTTCTTTTTAATTACAATGTTATCTTTTAAAC
>JAQIBQ010000041.1 GCA_027859005.1 Prolixibacteraceae bacterium
CATCTCGTATGTTTTAAATATATTTCTTACTTATAGTTTAAATCGGCATTTAAGAAGCGTTCCATTTCTGCAACAGTTTCTCCTTTGCGTTTCGCATAGTCTTCAATTTGATCACGTCCCAATTTATCAACTCCAAAGTAGAATGAATTGGGGTGAGCAAAGTATTGACCGCTTACCGATGCGGTTGGCCACATGGCAAAGTTTTCGGTCAAAGAAATGCCTGTTCTATCGGTTGCTTGCAATAGTCTGAAAAGTTCTTTTTTCTCACTGTGCTCTGGGCAAGCAGGGTAGCCCAAAGCTGGACGTATGCCGCTATATTTGAGTTTCCAAATTTCCTCTTTACTTAGCATTTCCTCGGGTGAATAGCCCCATAATTCTTTGCGAACTTTGGTATGCATTACTTCTGCAAATGCTTCTGCAAGTCGATCGCTTAAAGTCTGTAGTAATATTGATCGGAAATCATTTCCATCATCTTTTGCTTCTTCAACCCACTTATCCATTCCTACACCAGCTGTTACGGCAAATCCTCCCATGTAGTCGACAATACCACTCTCTTTTGGAGCAATGAAGTCGCTCAAGCAGTAGTTTGGTTTGCCTGCTTTGGGTTTAATTTGTTGACGCATGTGATGGAACTCTCCAATCACTTTCGAGCGTGTATCATCTTCGTATATTTCTATGTCGTCGCCTACCGAATTTGCTGGCCAGAATCCAACTACACCGTTTGCTCTAAATAGTTTTCTTTCCACTATTTCGTCGAGCAAAGTATTGGCTTCGGCAAATAATTTACGTGCTTCTTCGCCTTGGCGTTCATCGGTTAATATTTTTGGAAAGGTTCCTTTCAATTCCCACGCCATCATAAAGAAAGTCCAATCGATAAATTCGCGTATTTCATTTAAATCGAAATTTGTGAAACTACGAACACCAATAAAATTTGGCTTTTTAATTGGAACATTTTTCCAGTCGAAAGTGAGCTTGTTTTCACGAGCAGCCTCCAAACTGATGTATTCTTTTTTACGTCGGCCGGCATTTACCTTGCGCAAATGGGCGTATTCTTCCTTTATATCGTTGAAAAAAGCTTCGTTGTTATTAGAAAGTTTCGTGGCAACACCTGCACTTAGCGATGCATCTTTTACATGTACAACAGGGTAATCGTATTCAGGTGCAATTTTTACCGCCGTATGTAATTTTGAAGTGGTTGCGCCTCCCAGCATAATTGGTATACTTAGTCCGCGCTCTTTCATTACTTTGGCAAAGTTCACCATTTCCTCCAACGATGGGGTAATTAAACCACTTAAGCCAATCACATCGACTTCTTCCTTGATTGCAGTTTCAATTATTTTTTCGGTGGGAACCATTACTCCCATATCCATCACTTCAAAATTGTTGCAGGCCAATACTACACCAACAATGTTTTTGCCAATGTCGTGTACATCGCCTTTTACAGTGGCCATTAGCACCTTTTTTAACTTTGTTGGTGCTGCATTTTTATCTTTTTCAGCTTCGATGAAAGGCAGTAGATAAGCAACTGCTTTTTTCATTACTCGTGCCGATTTAATTACTTGCGGTAAGAACATTTTACCTTCACCAAACAATTTGCCAACAATGTTCATTCCGTCCATTAATGGACCTTCGATGATGCTTAGTTTTGGTGAATAATCGGGGAGGATTTCTGCAACATCAGCTTCGATATGTTCGGTGATACCTTTAACCAATGCATGTTTAATTCGATCTAAAACTGGTTCTTCTCTCCAGGCATCTACTCGTTGATGTTGTATGCCTGGATCTGTTACTTTTTCGGCATAATCTACCAAGCGTTCAGTTGCATCTTTTCTTCTATTGAGTATCACATCCTCTGCTAGTTCCAGTAAGTCTTTTGGAATTTCATCATAAATCTGGAGCATTCCCGGATTGACGATTCCCATGTCGAGTCCTGCTTGTATTCCATGATAAAGAAACACCGAATGCATGGCTTCTCTCACCACATTATTTCCGCGGAACGAAAATGAAACATTGCTGATTCCTCCACTAACCTTGGCGTAGGGTAAGTTTTCTTTGATCCATTTGGTGGCCGCAAAAAAGTCGACAGCATAATTGTTGTGTTCTTCAATTCCGGTGGCAATGGTTAGTACATTGGGATCGAAAATAATATCTTCAGCAGGAAAACCAACTTCCTTGGTTAAGATATCGTATGCACGTTTGCAGATTTCAATTCGTCTATCGTAGTTGTCGGCTTGTCCTTTTTCATCGAAAGCCATTACCACAACGGCAGCTCCATATTGTAATATTTTTTTTGCGTGAGCTTTGAAAACTTCTTCGCCTTCCTTCATGCTAATGGAATTCACAATTGATTTTCCTTGCAAGCATTGTAAGCCAGCTTCAATTACTTCGAACTTCGAAGAATCGATCATGATGGGAAGCTTCGAAATATCGGGCTCACTCATAATGAGGTTAAGGAAAGTAACCATTTCCTTTTTTGCATCGAGCATGGCATCGTCAACATTCACATCAACTACTTGCGCTCCGCCTTCAACTTGGTCGCGTGCAATTGATAATGCTGCTTCGTATTTTTCTTCACTTATTAAACGAGCAAATTTTCGTGAACCTGCTACGTTACAACGTTCACCTATGTTTACAAAGTTGGTTTCCTTTTTAATGATTAAAGGTTCCAATCCGCTTAAACGGGTTTCGTTCGATTTTTTATTTCGGATATGAGGCGTTGCTGCTTTGGCTAAACGAGCAAATTCGCGAACGTGTTCTGGCGTAGTACCACAACAACCACCAATAATATTTACGGAACTTTTGTTGAGAAATTCTTTAACCTGTATGCCCATAATGTCAGGCGTTTCGTCGTATTCGCCAAACTGGTTAGGTAATCCTGCATTTGGATGTGCACTAATGTAAAAGGGTGCTTTAGCGGCCAAACGTTCAATGTGAGGTCGCATATCGTTAGCACCTAACGAACAATTTAATCCTATCGAAAGAGGTTGTACATGTTCCAATGAATTCAAAAATGCTTCAACGGTTTGACCAGAAAGGGTACGTCCACTGGCATCGACAATGGTACCTGAGATCATTACAGGTAATTTAATGGCTTTGTCTTCACACACCTCATCAATAGCCATTAGTGCAGCTTTCCCGTTTAGGGTGTCGAAGATGGTTTCTACCATTAATAAGTCTACACCACCATCAATTAATCCGTGTATCTGTTCTTTGTAGGCATCTTTCAGAGTGTTGAAAGAAACTGCACGAAAGCCAGGATCGTTCACATCGGGACTCATTGAACAAGTTTTATTGGTAGGTCCTATTGAACCCGCAACAAAACGAGGTTGTGAGGGTGTTGAATATTTTTCGGCTACTTCAGTCGCCAATTTTGCTGCAGCCAGGTTTATTTCGTAAGCTTTATCCTGAAGGCCATAGTCGGCCATCGATATGCTTGTTGAATTGAAGGTGTTGGTTTCGATGATATCGGCACCAGCTTCGAAATATTGACCATGAATTTTAGCAATAATATCGGGCTGAGTAATGCTGAGTAAGTCGTTGTTCCCTTTTTGATCGAATTCAGCATTTTCAAATTCTTCACCTCGGTAATTTGCTTCGGTTAGTTTGTAGGTTTGTATCATTGAACCCATTGCACCATCGAGCACTAGTACACGATCTTCTAACTCTTTTCTAATGTCTTTCTTCATTGTTTCGTTCTTAATACTATTCTTGGACGAATAGATAGGTTTCGTACTATATTTATAAGTATTGATTTGCTAAGATAATACAGTTCACTTTAGTATTGGTTCAACAGCTTTTGATAAAAGCTTTATTTAATAATAAGTTGAAACAAAAAAAGCCGAACATTTCTGCCCGGCTTTGAAATTTATAGTGCGATCTAATTAGCTTGCTTTTAATAATTTCATGCCCGACTTTTCAATCTTCTCACGTGCATATTTATCAGTAATGGTGAATTCTTTTGCTTCGTTCGAAGGCATTTCG
>JAQIBQ010000161.1 GCA_027859005.1 Prolixibacteraceae bacterium
AAAATTAGTATCAAGTATCTAGTATCAAAAATCCAGATACTCGAGTCTTGTGATTGAATCGATACCTTTTAGGCAGAAGTAATCTAGAATTTCTTTTGTTTCAACTATAAAGCAATTGCATCTGAAAGCTTATCTTTGCGTTTATGGCAAAAACCAAAACCATCTACGTTTGTCAACAGTGTGGAGTAACTTCTCCCAAGTGGGCAGGCAAGTGCAATTCCTGTGGCGAATGGAATACCATAGTTGAAGAAATTGAAGTTGTTGGAAAGAAAAACACACTTACACCTTTAGCTTCCCGCGTATTGGATAAACCTCAAATGTTATCCGAAATTGAAACCGGAAAAATGCAACGCTTTTCTACTTCTAACAGCGAGCTGGATAGAGTATTGGGTGGCGGTTTGGTGCCGGGTTCTATTGTATTGTTGGGTGGTGAACCCGGAATTGGGAAATCTACTTTGGCATTGCAAGTGGCTCTGAATGTTCAAAACAAATTGGTATTGTACATTACTGGTGAAGAAAGTTTGGAACAAATTAAACTACGTTCCACTCGCTTGGCAGGAGAGAACAACAGCTGCCTTTTTCTTTGTGAGACTTCCCTTGAAAACATATTGGTGCAAATGGATCAGGTTAAACCCGATGTGTTGGTTATTGATTCCATTCAAACCGTAAATACCGAACTAATTGAATCGAGTGCCGGAAGTGTTTCTCAAATTCGGGAATGTACTTCGGGCATCATGAAAAAAGCTAAGGCGATGGCCATTCCTGTTCTTTTAATTGGACACATCAACAAAGAAGGCAGCATAGCTGGACCCAAAGTATTGGAGCATGTGGTTGATACCGTTTTGCAGTTCGAAGGCGATCGGAACTACATGTACCGTATTTTACGATCGAGTAAAAACCGATTTGGAGCAACCAGTGAAATGGGGATTTTTGAAATGCGTCAGGATGGTTTACGCGAAGTAAGTAACCCGTCGGAACTCTTAATTAATTCAGAACATCAAGGGCTTAGTGGCACAGCAATCGCAGCTGCAACCGAAGGCGTTCGCCCCTTCTTAATTGAAGTGCAAGCACTGGTGAGTTCTGCTGCTTATGGAAATCCGCAACGTTCGGCAACTGGTTTCGACATACGGAGAATGAACATGTTATTGGCCGTGTTGGAACGTCGTGCTGGTTTTAAATTGCAAACCAAAGATGTATTTCTGAATATTGCAGGCGGCATTAAAGTGGTCGATCCTGCAATTGATTTGTCCATTATTTGTGCCGTATTATCGTCAAATTTCGATTTATCCATTGCCTCGAATGTTTGTTTAGCTGGTGAGGTGGGTTTAACGGGTGAAGTTAGGCCCGTTAGTAGAGTGGAACAACGCATTGGTGAGGCTGAAAAACTAGGGTTTGAACAAATTATTATTCCCTTTGCCAACAAAGGAATTGATCCTAAAAAATACTCAATTTCAATTATCCGCGTTAAGAATGTGTCGGAAACACTCAAGAAATTATTTAAAGGGAACTAAAGTTAAGGCAATGAAAAAAATACTAGTATTACTATCAATCCTACTTCTTATTTTCTCCTGTAAACGCGATCCAATTCCACACGATGCAATTCCTCGCGATAAATATGTCGATGTTTTGGTGGATGTACACATTGCTGAAGGAATGTACAACGATAGAGTACGTTTGAAAATAGATTCAGTTGAATCAACTTCATTGTACATGTCGGTGCTCGAAAAACATAAGGTTACCGAGGAAGAGATGCTATCTACTTCGCTCTATTACTCGAGAAAACAGCGCGAGTATACTAAAATATACAACGATGTATTGGACAAAATAAGCATGCTAATTGAAGACGAGAAAATAAAAGAGGAGCTTATTATTGAAGAAAAGAAGAAGACGGAGAAACATAGTAAAGAGAGAATCGATTAATCTTTGTTTCAAACTAAATGCAAGGGCTTTAGCCCAATAAAATAATCAGTTACTTGAAGTGCTCCTATTTGCAAAAAATGAAGCATGATAGTAACATTACAACAGTGAAAAATAAGTATAAAATTCATGGCAACATTTCTATTTGATAAAACTGTTTTCGGCCCTGTTTCGAGCCGAAGACTTGGTGTTTCACTTGGCATTAATCTTTTACCCAACGATAGCAAGTTATGCTCGTTCGATTGCATTTATTGTGAGTGTGGTTGGAATCCCGATTCTAAGAAAATTAAAGCGGTATTACCTGCTCGATTAAAAGTGAAGGAGGCTTTAAGGCTGAAACTTATTGAAATGGGGAAAGCAAGTGAATTGCCTGATGTTATCACTTTTGCAGGAAATGGTGAGCCAACCATGCACAAAGATTTTGCGAGTATTGTAACTGATACTATTGAGCTTCGAAACAGATATGCACCAGCTGCTAGAATTGCAGTATTGTCTAACTCAACAATGCTCTTTAAGCCAAGTGTTGTGGAAGCATTGAAGAAAATAGATGATAACATTCTCAAACTTGATTCGGCATTTCAATCAACGGTTTCGATTATGAATTGCCCAGTTGGTTCATTTAGCATCGAAAAGGTGGTTGAGCAACTAAGCATGTTTAAGGGTGAGCTGATTATACAAACCATGTTTTTACGTGGTGAGTTTAAAGAACAAAAATTCGACAATACAACAGATGATGAAGTTAGTGCTTGGATTGAATTGCTGCGAATTATACAGCCTCAAAAAGTGATGATATACACCATTGTACGTGATACACCTCTTCAAGCACTTGAAACAGTGGATGTAAAAGAACTTGAATTAATTGCTAAAAGAGTTCTAAATTCAACGGGTATTGAAGTTGAGGTTTCGGCTTAGTACTAATTTTGGAATATTTATTTAAATTTCACTTTTTCCTTTTTTCCGTTGTATAAAACTTCAGTTGCATTTTGCGATTGTAATGTTCCAATGCCGTTTTCTTCTGAAACAAATACGACGTTGAACGTTCTCTCAGTAATTATTCCAGGATAGTCTCCTTCGATAGATTCAATTGAAAGAGTTTTGTTTTTTTCTTTATAAGAGAACGAAATAGTAGAAAATAATTCTGATTGGTAGCCATAACCATCGCCTTCATCTTCGTATAAAGTGAAAGATGCATCGTCACCAGTATAGACTCTAATTTCGATAGGAGCGTTTAAGCTGTCGGCAGAATTCATTGGAACAATACCCATAGGAATTATCGATCCTGCTTTTACAAAAACAGGAATGTTCTCGATCGATAAGTTTGCATTAATAGTACTTCCTCCTTGGTAGGTTTTTCCTGTCCAGAAATCAATCCAATTATTGGCTGCTGGTAAGTAGATTGGGAGACTTGTTTGTTCACTTTTTGTTACCGCACAAACCATTATGCTGGTTCCAAATAAATACTGATTGTTTAACGTATGTACTTTCTCTTCATCTCTATAATTGGATAACAACGACTGCATAATATTTTTATTCAATGTTGATGCAGTGTAAGCATTCGAATAGATATATGGCAATAAACGGTACCTGAGCTTAATGGTTTCATTAATAATATCGATTGATTTTTTATCGCTTATTTTCGATGTAGAAACTCCTTGGAAAATTGGAGTAAAAGCTGCAAACTGATACCAACGAACCATTAATTCATCATAAGGTTCTGCAGAGCATTCATTATTAGAAGTAATTCCTCCAATAGTTGTACTCCAATAGGGCTGGCCCGAAAAAGAAGCATTAATACCAGCGCTTACTTGGCTTTCTAACGAAGTCCAACAACTCGATATGTCTCCAGCAGTTGTGAAGGTGCCGTATTTCTGAATCCCGCTTAGATTAATGTGCGTAGGTA
>JAQIBQ010000181.1 GCA_027859005.1 Prolixibacteraceae bacterium
CATTACATCAATATTTAAAACATGGTAATCACTTTCTTAATGGCTTCTATAAATAAATCGATTTCTTCCTTTGTGTTGTAAAAAGCAAACGACAAACGCACAGTTCCTGGTATTTTCAATCGATCAATTAAAGGCTGTGCGCAATGGTGACCTGTTCGAACAGCAAAACCCATTTTATCCAGGAACATGCCCATATCGTAAGGATGAATGTTTCCAACAAGAAAAGAGATCACACTTGCTTTATTCTTTGCTTCACCAATAAACCGAATGCCCTCAATGGTCTTCATTTTTTCAGTGGCATATACCAACAGTTCATGTTCGTAATTAGCGATGTTTTCCAGACCAATTTCATTTACATAATCGATTGCAGCACCCAAGCCAATAACTTCGGTAAAGTTAGGCGTACCTGCTTCGAATTTATAGGGAAGTTCATTAAACGTAGTTCCTGAGAAAGAGACTTGTTCAATCATTTCGCCGCCACCTAAAAAAGGAGGCATGTCATTCAGCCACTTCTCTTTTCCATACAAACAGCCAACTCCGGTTGGGCCATAGAGCTTATGCCCAGAGAAAACCAAAAAATCGCAATCCAAGTCTTGTACATCAACTATCGTATGTTGGATTCCTTGCGCGGCATCGATTAAAACAGGAACATTGCTTTTGTGTGCAATTTCAATTATTTCCTTAACAGGATTAACAGTACCCAACACGTTTGAAACCAAGTTAATGGCCAGCAATTTCGTTTTCTTTGAAATTAAACTGTCTAATTCATCAATTATCAATTCGCCCTTATCGGTAATCGGCAATACTTTTAGTATTGCCTTTTTTCGTTGGGCTAGCATTTGCCAGGGAACAATATTGGCATGGTGTTCCATTTCTGAAACAATAATTTCATCGCCTTCGTTTACAAAGGCTTCGCCAAACGAATAAGCAACAAGGTTGATGCTTTCGGTTGTTCCCTTAGTGAAAATTATTTCTTCGCGTTTGGGCGTGTTAATTAACGATGCAACTTTATCACGAACAGCCTCATAAGCAACAGTTGTTTGGTTACTCATGTAGTGTGCCCCACGATGTGGATTACCATTAAATTCTTTATAGATTTTCTCAACGGCAGATAAAACCTGAACAGGGCGTAATGCTGTTGCTGCACTATCGAAATAAATATAGGATTTGCCATATACTTTTTGATCCAGAATTGGAAAATCGGCTCTTACTTTTTGAACATCAAAACTCATGGTGCGAATTTAAAGAAAAAAAAATCATTGGTTAGTAGTCATCAAGGATAGATTCTTGACATTCGACTAATAACCAATGACTATTGTTATTATTTTGCAGACTAAATTGAATGAAACGAACAACTCTGACAAGGTCCTAATTCGCCTCTCAATCGTTTATCAACAAGGTCTTCCATCCTTTCACGAAGAACTTTTACACCAATATGTGAAAGTACTTCTTCTGCAAAAGCGAACATTATCATTAATCGAGCTTCCTTCTCACCAATTCCACGGGCTCGCAGATAGAACAATGCATCTTCGTCAATTCGACCAACGGTAGCACCGTGGCTGCAACGCACATCATCGGCATCGATTATCAAACGTGGTTTAGTATTCATTTCTGCATTTTCACTTAACAAGACATTGTTGTTCTGTTGAAATGCTTCGGTCTTCTGAGCATCACGAAATACATTAATTTGACCTGTAAAGGCTCCACTTGATTGATCGTCGAGAATGTTTTTGTACAATTGGCTGCTTTTGCAATTAGGCTTTGTGTGATCGATCGATGTAAAATTATCGACGTGCTGTTTTGCATCGGAAAACGACAAACCATTAATATTGGCGTGTGAGTGCTCTCCATTGATACTTACTTTCAGGTTATTCCGAACAACTCCGCCATTTAATGTAATAACATTTGAATCGAGAAGTGATTTTTGTCCTATTTCGCCAAAAAAGCTTGTAATATTTACGGCACCATTGTGCTGATTTTGAATAGAATAAATTCCGAAACGAGCATCGTCATCGACATGACATTCACTCAAGTTATTCAGTATATAATAATTATTGTTCAGGGTATGATCACAGAAAACAATTTTTGCTTCACTGTTCTTGCCCATTACAAACAAATTACGTTGAATACCAAAAGTATTTTCGTTCGCATTCATTAGATTAATCACCTGAACTGGAGCATCGAGTGTCACATTATCGGGCACATAAAAAAACAGTCCATCTTTCGCCATTGCGGTGTTCAAATTGACCATGGGGTCGTTTGATAAACCAGCTTGCTTGTTGTAGTATTTTTCAACTATTTCGGGATGCTCACGTGCTGCATGGTTTAAGCTACTACATATAACTCCTTTGGGGAAATTGCCCATTTTACGGTTACGGCCATAGTACCAACCATTTACCAATAAGATAATGTGTGTATCTAATTGTGGAACATCACAATTAAAGACTTCGTGTAAATCTACAACTTGCTCCGTGTAACGTGGTACAACCGAAAAGTCGTTTTGAAAAACTGGACGTAAATCAGTGTATTTATAATCTTCATTTTTTCGAGAAGGAATACCTACATTTTTGAACTTATCAATCGCTTCATCGCGAAGCTTGTTCATAAAATCGGGACACCCCTCGTTATAAATAGATTGATTTTTGGTAAATAAATCGACCAATTCTTCGGTTGCTGTATATTCTACCGTTTTAATCATTCTCCAAGTTCAGTTTTAATCCAGTCGTATCCTTTTTCTTCTAACTCATAAGCCAACTCTTTTCCTGCTGATTTTACAATTCTCCCTTTATACAATACGTGTACATAATCGGGCACAATATAATCGAGCAATCGTTGGTAATGCGTCACTAAAATAGTTGCATTTTCCTTTGATTTCAGAATATTTACTCCGTTTGCCACAACCCTTAAAGCATCGATATCTAATCCAGAATCGGTTTCGTCTAAGATCGAAAGCTTTGGCTCAAGCATTGCCATCTGGAAAATTTCATTTCTTTTTTTCTCTCCTCCTGAAAAC
>JAQIBQ010000224.1 GCA_027859005.1 Prolixibacteraceae bacterium
GCTTATTTCTCTGGGCGGACCAGTTGTGTCGAAGCGGCTTAAACTATGGCTCCAGAAGCAAAAACAATTGAAGCACTTTCGCCTAACAAAAGAAGAAGATAAAATCGACACCTATCACAACATTAACGGAACAATTATTGGGAACCCCATTGAAATAATTGATAAGATAGCTGGCGAACAAGTTGAATCACATTCCAATTTTACTCAACAATGGAAAGGAGCAAATTCCAGAACAAACGAAAAACATTCCCAATTTCTGAAAAATGCATCCTACTCCGATATTACAGTTTTCAACACAATTGTAAAAAATCTTCCTTCTGATTGTATCTTGCACTTGGGCAACAGCAGTCCGGTACGATACGCTCAATTGTTCGATTTATCTGCATGCCATTCGGTGTATTCTAACCGTGGAGTATCGGGTATCGATGGTTGTCTTTCAACTTCGACAGGCTTTGCATCTCAATCCGATCGGATTAATGTGGTCGTAATGGGAGACCTGAGTTTCTTATATGATTCAAACGGCTTATGGAATAAGAACCTTCCTTGTAATTTGAAGATTGTTGTCATCAACAACCAAGGTGGCGGTATTTTCAGAATGATTCCTGGACCATCAGAAATAGATGCATTTGAAGAATTTATGGAAACCAATCATCCTGTAGATATTGAAAAATTAGTTGGTGCCTTTGGAGTTAATTATATCGGCTGTAATGCAGAAAATGAATTGGATGAAAAAATTCAACAATTACTGCAATCTAATAAGAGTCCTTCGTTGTTAGAAATAAAGACTCCTCGTTTGGAGAACGCTGAGATTTTTAAAGAATATGTTAGAAGGATAAAGACGGAAGACAGGTGACAGAAGACAGAAAGCGGGAAAGCAGTTTCATTGATAGAATATTCACCCCAAATTTTAGATATCATGAAATTCAAATTTGAAAAACTAATTATTTGGCAGAAGGCAATGGATTTTGGAGAAGAGGTTTTTGAACTGTCAAAAAAGTTCCCTTCAAAAGAAATGTATAACCTAAGGTCACAAATTAATCGAGCTGTTGATTCAATTGCGTTAAACATTTCTGAAGGTTCAATCGGTCAAACAAATGCAGAACAAGGAAGATTTATGGGTTATTCAATTCGTTCATTGGCAGAAGTAGTAACATGTTTACATAAAGCTATAAGAAGAAAATATACAACAACGGAAGAGTTTAATCAACAATATGATAACTCTTATCGTTTAATGAATATGATGGTTGCATTTAAAAGAAATAGTAAATAAAGACGTGAATTTAGAAACGGAAATACTTCGGTCTTCTGACATCCGTCAATAAACAAAATACAATGACAAAAAGAAACTGGGAAACCATAAAAGAATACGAAGACATTTTCTTCGACTATTTTGACGGAATTGGTAAAATAACCATCAACCGCGAAGAAGTGCGTAACGCATTTAGACCAACAACAGTCAACAACATTAGCGATGCATTAAACATATGCAGAGAAGACAATGCAATTAATGTGATTGTACTTACTGGTGCTGGCGACAAAGCTTTTTGCGCTGGTGGAGATCAAAACGTTAAAGGAACTGGTGGCTATATCGACGAAAATGGAATTCCCCGCTTAAATATTCTGGAAGTTCAAAAACAAATTCGAAGTATGCCTAAGCCTGTTATTGCAATGGTGAATGGTTTTGCAATAGGTGGAGGTCATGTGTTGCATGTGGTATGCGACATTAGTATTGCCAGCGAAAATGCAATTTTTGGACAAACAGGCCCTAAAGTTGGTAGTTTTGACGCAGGCTTAGGATCATCATACTTAGCAAGCGTAGTTGGGCAAAAGAAGGCTCGTGAAATTTGGTTTATGTGTCGCCAGTACTCTGCTGCCGAAGCGCTTGGAATGGGCTTAGTAAACAAAGTTGTACCGCTCAAGAAACTAGAGGATGAAGTTGTTGAATGGGCACAAAAAATGCAGGAACACAGCCCACTTGCCTTACGTATGTTGAAATTGGGAATGAACGCCGACCTTGATGGTCAAATTGGGATACAAGAGTTTGCCGGAAATGCAACTTTGCTGTATTACTTAACTGAAGAAGCACAGGAGGGAAAACACGCTTTCCTCGAAAAACGGAAACCAGACTTTAAGAAATATCCTAAATTCCCATAATCACAACACGATGAAAACCACCAAGAGGCAACTTACCGTGTAGTAACTTACCTCTTGGTAGTCTAGTTGTTTCTTTTTACATTTGTGATAAATACCAATATCCAATGGATACACCATTTATATATGGAAAATTGGCTTCAAAGAATAACTTCACCAACAGAAGTAAAGAGATTAGCCAATTAATTACCAATTTCAATTCGGGAATAAATACCATCTTAATTTCTCCCAGACGTTGGGGTAAATCATCGTTAGTAACACATGCAGCAAATCAGGCTTCCCAATCGAAACCTGAATTGAGATTTTGTTTTATCGATTTATTTAACATCCGAACAGAAGAAGATTTTTATCAGATTTTAGCTCAAGAAGTTATTCAATCTACTTCGAATAAAATTGATGGAATGGTTGATCTAATCAAAAAGTTTCTTGGAAATTTCATTCCAAAAATAAGCTTTAACCCTACATTAGAGTCGAGTCTAACACTAGGTCTCGATTGGAAAGAGCTTAAAAATAATCCAGATGATATTTTAAATCTTGCCGAAAAAATTGCTGAAAAAAAGAATTTGAAGTTTGTGATTTGTATTGACGAATTTCAAAATATGAGCACCTTTGAAAATCCGCTGGCTTTTCAACAAAAACTTCGCTCACATTGGCAAAAACACCAATCGACTTCCTACTGTTTATTTGGAAGTAAAAGACACATGTTATTAGATGTTTTCAGCAATTCGTCAATGCCATTTTACAAATTTGGGGATATCTTGTTTTTACAAAAAATCACCGAAGAAAATTGGATCCCTTTTATCATACAACGGTTTTCAGATACAGGCAAATCAATTGCAGCTTCAGAAGCAATTCAAATTACAAAGATTGCCGATTGTCACCCCTATTATGTACAACAATTAGCGCAACAAGTTTGGTTAAGAACCGAAGTAAAATGCAATGAGAAAACAGTTGAACAAGCATTTGAGAATTTAATCGACCAGCTAAGTTTACTCTTTCAAACCAAAACCGATGAATTAATTGAAACTCAAATAAATTTACTAGAAGCAATAATAGACGGAGAAGTACAATTAAGCTCCCAACGGGTTCTAACTCAATATCGTTTGGGAACATCAGCAAATTCGCTGAAGGCTCGAAAATCATTAATAAATAAGGAAATTATAGATATTGAGAAAAAGAACATTGTTTTTTTAGACCCCATGTATAAACACTGGCTATCCAAAACTTATTTTAAACATTAAAAATTGGAACAAAATAAACTCAATATCTGGCTACAAGCATTTCGCTTACGTACACTTCCTCTTGCATTAGCCAATGCAGTTATGGGCAGTTTTTTGGCAATTGCCGATGGTGCATTTCGTTGGCCTATTTTTATTCTAACAGTACTTACCATAACCTTTCTGCAAATCCTTTCGAATTTGGCTAACGACTATGGAGATGCAGTTTCAGGAAAAGATACCAAAGAAAGAGTTGGTCCTCAACGGGTAACCGCAAGTGGATTGGTCACAAAAGAAGCCATCAAACGGATGATCTACTTATTTATCGGACTATCGGTGATAACTGGAACCTTATTAATTATTCTTGGATTACATACTCTTGGTTGGAAACAATTAATTTTGTTCTTTATGCTAGGCCTTGCCGCAATTGCTGCTGCTATAAAATACACCATGGGACGAAACCCATATGGCTACAAAGGAATGGGTGATATTTTTGTTTTTATCTTTTTTGGCCTCGTTGGTGTTATGGGCTCTTATTATTTACATACACTTTGGATTGAAATTTCCATTTTTTATCCTGCAGCAAGCATTGGACTCCTAAGCGTAGGCGTTTTGAATATTAACAACCTACGCGATATAGAAACAGATGCAGAAACTGGGAAACATACTTTAGCGGTTAAAAACGGACCCGCCTTTGCAAAAGCTTACCATTTGACATTGATCACTGTTGCCCTTCTTTTTGCGGTGGTTTATACTATTACTGAATACTATTCGCCGTGGCAATGGTTGTTTGTACTTACTGTACCACTTTTTGTGCGGAATATTGTAAGGGTATACAAGCACCAGTCAGCCGATGAGTTAAACAAAGAATTAAAGAATTTGGCTTTGACTACTTTCTTGTTTGCCGTAATTTTTGGAATGGGATTAGTTGTATGAAACTAAAAGCCACATATCACAAACATACGCTACAATTCCTCCAACCTGCTGGAACATCGCGTGGCACCTATACCACAAAAGACAGCTGGTTTATTTTTCTTACCGATGATGAAAGAACAGGTATTGGAGAATGTTCCATCTTGCGAGATTTGAGTATCGACGACCGCCCAGATTTTGAAGAAAAGCTAAACAAAGTTTGCACTGAAATTAATGCAGGTACATTCAAGTTTGATGAACCATTGTTTGATTTTCCAGCGATTCAATTTGGATTAGAGACCGCCCTACTCGATCTTAAATACGAAGGAAACAAAATTATATTCCCTTCAAAGTTCACTGAGGGTGAAAATGGCATCCCAACAAATGGTCTCATTTGGATGGGCGATAAAAAGTACATGAGAGAACAAATTGCTCAAAAACTAACACTTGGTTTTTCGTGCATAAAACTTAAAATTGGAGCAATCGATTGGAAATCGGAACGGCAGTTAATTGCCGATATGCGTAAACAGTTTAGTTCTAAAGAGTTAACGATCAGGGTTGATGCCAATGGTGCTTATACGCCTCTGCAAGCGACCGAAGTACTACATGAATTAGCCCAATTACAGGTGCATTCCATCGAACAACCAATCAAAGCTGGACAATGGGATCAAATGGCAAAACTTTGCGAATCAAGTCCAATCCCGATTGCTTTGGACGAAGAGTTAATTGGTATTTTTTCTCTTGAAAAGAAACACGAACTGCTTAAAATTATAAAGCCTAATTACTTGATTTTAAAACCCGGTTTGTTAGGTGGTTTCAAAGCCTCTGATGAATGGATAACACTGTCCGAAAAAATGAATATAGGATGGTGGGCAACTTCAGCACTGGAATCGAACATTGGACTAAATTCAATTTCGCAGTGGGTATTTACAAAGAACATTTCTCTTCCACAAGGATTGGGAACTGGGATGCTTTTTTCAAACAATATCGATTCACCGTTAAAATTGAAGGGAGAGAAACTCTATTACAATGTAAACAAAAACTGGGGAAAAATAGAAAACGGAAGACACAACTAAATTGGATGAATACAGTTAAAATTCAGATAAATAATATCTTTTTAGACCTTAAAGACATTCAAGAAAAATTGAATGATTCCAATCTTCATGATTGGGAAAAAAACATCTATAAATTTATACTGAATTGGTTAGATGACTCTGATTTTATTCTTCAACAAACGTCGGGTAGTACGGGAATTCCTAAAAAAATTAGGTTGAAGAAAAGCGCAATGATCGCTTCCTCCCTTAAGACAATTCACTCCTTCAATTTAAAAGCTTACGATACAGCCTGGCTTTGCCTTCCCATCGAATACATTGCCGGAAAGATGATGGCTGTTCGGGCTATTGTTGGAAATCTCAATCTAATTCTGAGTGAACCAACAGGAACTCCAACACCTCCCATTAATACGATAGATTTCACTGCCATGGTTCCATTACAGGTTCAACAATTAGTTAAAGATGAAACTAACTTTAAATCCATTCGAAAACTCATTATTGGCGGAGCTTCAATTAATTCTCAAATAACACAATCAGTTCAGAAAATACCTACACAAGTTTTTGCCACTTACGGCATGACTGAAACCGCTTCGCATATAGCTCTGCAGCGTCTGAATGGACCTAATCCTGATGAGCACTATCATTTGTTACCCGGCATTTCCATTTCAGTGAATAAAAACAACTGCCTGCAAATTAATGCACCAGAACTTTCAGCCAAGGTACTTGAAACAAGCGATATCGTCGAATTAATATCTTCCAATGAATTCAAACTATTGGGCCGTATCGATAACATAATCAATTCAGGAGGAATAAAGATTTCGCCTGAAGAATTGGAAAAGCAAATAACAACAATAATTAAAAAAGAATGCCTTATTGTTCCTGCAAAAGATGAAATATTAGGGCAAAAATTGGTACTTCTTCTCGAAGGAAAAGAAGACAAAGTGGTTACTGAAAAATATTTACTTCAAATTAAAAATGAGCTGGGAAAACTTCGAACACCTAAAGCTGTTTATTATATCAGCGAGTTTCCGAAAAATAGCTCCATGAAAATTGATCGAAAGAAATTAAAAAAACTAATTATTAACCTATAAAATGTTCAAAATGAAAATCTCAATCTTATTGTTAATCCTTGTTGTTGCAATTAGCAGTAATGCTCAAACTTTAGAAAAGATTTGGTCTTCGGACGCAGAATTAAAAACGCCTGAATCGGTATTATACAATGCTGAATTTGATGTGGCATTTGTAGCCAACATGGGAGCAGAAAGAACACCCAACGATGGTGATGGATTCATCTCACAAATGAACCTTGATGGCAAAATAACGAAGCTTAAATGGCTCAGTGGACTCAATGATCCCAAAGGGATGGCCGTTTGGGAAGGTAAATTATATGTTTCCGATACTAAAGAATTAGTGGTCATAGACATTAAAACGGCAACCATTGAAAAAAAATATCCCATTGCCAAAGCTAAGTTTCTAAACGACGTAACGGTGTGTAAAAACGGTATGGTTTTCGTTTCAGATTCTCACGATCAACACATATATGTACTACATGAAGGAACCTTCAAACTTTGGTTGATGGATGAAAAACTAGCAGGAGTAAACGGCTTATGGGCTGAAGCAGGAAAACTATATGCCGGAAATAGCTCTGTTTGGGAAATTGATCTTTCCACAAAAGAAATGAAAGAACTTTTCAACGGTACAGGTGGAATCGATGGATTAGAAACTATTGGAAATGGTAATTTTATTTTTTCAAATTGGGGAGGCAAAATTTATGTCTCCGACAATGGTAAAGTAGTAAAGCTAATCGACAATTCGGAACAGAAACTGAATACTGCCGATCTAGACTATATCCCAT
>JAQIBQ010000245.1 GCA_027859005.1 Prolixibacteraceae bacterium
ACTTAAACATTTTCCGAGACCCTCGCTGGGGACGTGGAATGGAGACCTATGGCGAAGATCCTTTCTTAACTGGGAAAATGGGTATTTCCTTCATTAATGGTTTACAAGGTGATGACCCAAATTATTTCAAATTAATTGCAACTGCTAAACATTTTATTGTACATAGTGGTCCAGAATCAAGCCGTCACTCATTCGATACAAAAGTTTCTGATTACGATTTTTACAATACTTACCTCCCCCATTTTAAAGCTACAATTGAACAAGCAAATGTACAATCAGTAATGTGCGCATACAATCGATATGATGGAGAGCCATGCTGCGGTTCAGGTTTTATCTTAAATGACTTACTCAGAGAAAAACTCGGTTTTAAAGGCTATGTAGTGTCTGATTGCTGGGCTTTGGTTGATTTCTACGATGGACATAATGTGAGCAAAGGACCTGTTGAAGCTTCAGCATTAGCCTTAAAATCGGGAACAGATTTAAATTGTGGGGCCGTTTATCCAAATTTATTGGAAGCAATGGAAAAAGGGCTTGTTGTTGAAGAGGATGTAAACATTGCTGTTAAACGACTTTTCAAAGCACGCTTTCAATTAGGAATGTTCGATCCTGATGAATTAAATCCATACGCACAAATTAAAATGGATGTTGTTAACTCAGAAAAACATCAAAAAGGTGCATTGGAAATGGCTCGAAAATCAATGGTATTGTTGAAAAATGAAAACAATACGCTACCTCTATCTAAAAATTTAAAATCGATAGCTGTAATTGGACCAAATTCTTTTGATGAAGAAGTATTGCTTGGGAACTACAACGGGCTTCCCTTAAATGCGATTACACCCTTGGCAGGAATTCAACAGAAAGTAGGTAACAAAACTGTAGTTAATTATGCAAGAGGTTGTGATGTTGCACCTAACCTTCCCTTCTTAAGTCCTATTCCCTCAAAGTTCCTTTTTACAAATGAAGAACTTTTGGAACAAGGTTTAAAAGCTGAATTTTTTGACACAACTACTTTTGACAGAGATCCCGTTTATACTCGAATTGATAAGAATATTGATTTCAATTGGTGGGATAAAGCTCCTGTTAGCCAAGTACCAGACGACAATTTTGGGATTCGGTGGACAGGCTACTTAGTTCCCGATAAAACGGGGAACTACGAAATTGGTGCCGACGGGTCCCAATATTTTGACATAAGCATTAACGGAGAAAAGCTGGTTGAACACGAAGTTCCACATGAATATCGAAAGTCGTATGAAAAGATTAAACTAATTGCAGGAAAAAAATATGCTATTGAAGTAAACTATGTGAATCGTGAGCGAACAGCTTTGATGCACCTTCTGTGGGCACAACCTTCTGGGAATTTAGAAGAAGAAGCAATAAGCTTAGCTAAAAAATCAGATGCAATAGTTATGTTCATGGGCTTATCTCCACGCCTCGAAGGAGAAGAAATGAAAGTTGAAGTTGAAGGATTTGAAGGTGGTGATAGATTAACACTAGGATTGCCTGAAACTCAAATTCATCTGATGAAAGAATTAAAAAAGCTAAACAAACCTTTGGTTCTTGTTTTGCTAAATGGAAGTGCCGTATCAATTCCATGGGAAAAAGAAAATATTCCTGCGATACTAGAAGCATGGTATCCAGGACAAGCTGCTGGAAGCGCAATTGCAGATATTCTTTTTGGAGACTATAATCCTTCAGGTAGATTACCTTTAACCTTTTATAATTCAGTACAAGACCTTCCTCCTTTCGATGATTATTCGATGCAAGGTAGAACCTATCGTTATTTCAAGGGTGAACCATTATTTGAATTTGGATATGGATTGAGTTATACAAATTTCAATTACTCGAATCTAAATCTAAGCTCTAATTCAATTGATAAAAAACAAGCTTCAACTATTTCAATTGAAGTTGCAAATACTGGAAATTTCAATGGCGAAGAAGTAGTTCAATTGTATGTGAAATATCCTTCAAGTTCAATTCCTCGTCCTATTAAAGAATTAAAAGGCTTTAAACGAATAGCTCTTAATGTTGGAGAGTCCAAAAAAGTTGAATTTGAAATTAATAGTGAGTTGTTAAGTCATTTAACACCTGAAGGAAGTATAACTGAACCTGGAATTTATACACTCCTTTTAGGTAGCAGCTCTAATGATTTAAACCTTAATGGTATTAAAATAGAAGTTGAAGAGTAGAATTAGATTCAGACTAGATACAAACAAAATACTATTGTAAACTAATTTTACAGAAAAGAAGGAGAGCTTAAAATGTTCTCCTTTTTTGTTCTCTAAACATGCATTTGATCAACTTAAATTACTGATTCAATTATTCTTTTCACCTCCATTTTCAGTCACTTTGTCGATATAAAGATGTGTAAATAGAAACAATACACTTCATTTGCAACGAATAACTAATTAAGTCAACCATGAAAAAAGTATTTCGATTGATCACAAAAATTGTTGCTTATATCTTTGCCCTACTTATCTTATTGTTTGTTGTTGTTTCAGTTTGCCTTAAAGGACTTAGTCCGGGTACGACGAAACCAATAACTGATTCAAGTGGAGAAATAATAAAAGAAAGCATCGCTGAAATAAACTACTTAGACATTAATGGTATCAAGCAATTCGTTTTGATACGAGGCAACAACATCAACAAGCCAGTTTTATTAATGGTACATGGAGGTCCAGGAAGTCCTCAAGCTCATATGAATTGCAAATACAACAAAGAACTTGAAGAGCATTATGTAGTTGTAAATTGGGATCAACGGGGTGCTGGAGCATCTTTTTACGACAGTATCAATTCACAAAATTTGAACATCGAAATTTTAATTGACGATACCAAAGAGCTTACCAACTATCTACGAAATAGATTTAACCAAGACAAAATTTTCATACTAGGGCACTCTTGGGGGTCGTATCTTGGAATGAAAACAATCCATAAATACCCAAATTTATACCACGCCTATATTGGAATTGGACAAGTATCGAATCAACGCAAAAGTGAAGAATTAAGCTATGAATTTGTATACAACACAGCCAAAAAAACCAATAATAAAAAAGCAATAGCACAACTCGAAGAAATTGGTTATCCTGTAAACGGAGTTTATACAAACATGGCTAAATCAATGATGATAGAGAGAAATTGGGTAACCAACTTTGGAGGAGCGGCACATGGTTTAACACAAAAAGACCTAATCAAATTTTTCATTTTTCCGTTAATCAACTTCAATGAATACCGTGTAATTGATAAAATAAATTACATAAGAGGAATTGGTCAAACTCAAAAAGTAATTTGGGAAACAATACTAAACAATCAACTTGAAGATGAAGTTAATGAAGTTGAAGTTCCAGTTTATATTTTACAAGGCATTTACGATTACCAAACAGTACATAGTTTAGCTAAAGCGTACATTCACTCCTTAAAAGCACCCTATAAAGAGTTTATTACATTTTCAAATTCGGCTCATATGCTTCCCTATAATCAAGAAATAAAGAAATTTCACAAGCTATTAATTGAAAAAATACCAAATGAAATATTGGAAAAATGATGTATTCTTTTGATACTAAAATATTAAAATGTAATACATAATTAAAAAATATCTTTCTGCGTTAATAATCATAGCATAAAAGCTGTATTTTTATGCCAGATTAAGCCATGACATTGTGAACCAACTTTAAAAGATGAAAGAAAATTTAGTTATTATTCCCACTTACAAGGAAAAAGAAAACATTGAAAAAATTATCCGATTTGTATTCAACTTACCTAAAACATTTCACGTATTAATAATTGATGACAATTCACCAGATGGAACTGCTGATATAGTCAAAAAATTAATCGAAGAATTCCCATCTCAATTACACATTGTAGAACGAGCTGGCAAACTTGGTTTGGGTACAGCCTATTTAACAGGATTTAAATGGGCACTAGAAAATGAGTATCAGTACATTTTTGAAATGGATGCAGATTTCTCCCACAACCCCGAAGATTTAATACGTTTACACAATGCTTTTGTCAATGGAGCTGACATGTCTGTTGGATCACGCTATGTGTCAGGAATTAACGTAGTAAACTGGCCATTGCAACGCGTTCTTATGTCGTACTTTGCTTCAATTTATGTTCGGATAATAACTGGTATGAATGTACACGATTCTACTGCAGGATTTTGTTGTTATACTAATAAAGTTTTAAGTGCAATTGACCTTGACGATATACGCATGAAAGGGTATGGTTTTCAAATTGAAATGAAATTCACCTCCTGGAAATACAAATTCAACATCAAAGAAGTTTCAATTGTGTTTATAGATCGCCAAGAAGGCACATCAAAAATGAGCGGTGGAATATTTAGTGAAGCTTTATTTGGAGTCTTAAAAATGAAATGGCGAAGTTTATTTAAAAAATACCAGAAAAATATTTCAGCATAAATGAACAGCTCCACTAGTGGGGCTGTTTTCATATAATACAATTAAATAGACAAATGAAAACCTTAATTAAAAATGCCACAATAATAAACGAGAACCAACAATTTAAGGGGTCGGTTTTAATCGAAAACGATAGTATTTCGTCAATCACAACCGAAGCCGAATTACCCTTTGCCGATGAAATTATTGATGCTGAAGGAATGCTGTTATTTCCTGGAGTTATCGACGATCAGGTTCATTTTAGAGAACCAGGCTTAACCCATAAAGCCGAAATATATACCGAAGCTAAAGCAGCAGTGGCTGGTGGTGTAACTTCCTTTATGGAAATGCCCAACACAAACCCACAATCGGTAACCGTCGATATTCTTGAAGAAAAATACAAAAGAGCAGCAGATGTTTCGTTGGCCAACTATTCGTTTTACATTGGTGCAACAAATGATAATATTGCAGAAGTTTTAAAAGCCGACCCAAAAAAAATATGTGGAATTAAATGTTTTATGGGTTCATCAACGGGCAACATGCTTGTTGAAGGCAAAGGTCTGGAGACTTTATTCAAAAATGCACACATGCTTGTGGCCACTCATTGCGAAGAAGAAGACATTATACAGGCTAATCTTGCAGCATATCGAAAAAAATATGGTGAAAATGTTCCCTTAATATGCCATCCTGAAATAAGGAGTGAAGAAGCCTGCTATACATCGTCGGCTAAGGCTGTTGAGCTAGCTACCAAGCACAATACTCGCTTACATATTTTACATTTAACGACTGCCAAAGAGATGGAGTTATTCAATACCGGAAACCCCATCGAGAAACAAATTACAAACGAAGTTTGCGTTCATCACTTATGGTTCGATAGTAATGATTACGAAAAATATGGTGCAAATATAAAATGGAACCCTGCTGTAAAAACGGAAGCCGATAAACTCGCATTACGCGATGCTCTAAATTCAGGAAAAATTGATGTTGTAGCAACTGATCATGCACCGCATACGAAAGAAGAAAAAAAGAATACCTATTTCAAGGCTCCATCAGGTGGTCCATTAGTACAACATTCACTAGTTGCAATGCTAGAAATGGTTGATCAAGGTGTATTCACTTATGAAAAAGTGGTCGAAAAAATGTGCCATACACCAGCTTTACTCTTCAATGTTGAAAAACGCGGATTCATTCGCGAAGGCTATAAAGCCGATTTAGTACTTGTAAATCCATCAAATCCGTGGATGGTTTCTACCGAGAATATCTATTACAAATGTGGCTGGTCTCCTTTCGATGGGCAGGAATTCAAACATCAAATTGCAAGCACTTATGTAAATGGGAACTTAGTTTATAATATGGGTATTTTTAATGAACAACAAAAAGGAGAAAGATTATCGTTTAATCGATAGCCCCTCTCCTTGATCTAAAGTCGTATTTATTTTTCTAATGCGTTTTAAAAAAATGAACTAACTCATATAAATGCTCAGCTTCATCGGAGAGCGAAATTGCACTTTGGGCCATTTCCTCTGCATTTGTAGCATTTTGCTGAGTTGAAGTGTTTAACTCCTGTATTGCATTGTTAATTTGAGAAACGCCCACATTTTGTTCCGTAGTTGCAGAAACAATTTTTTGAACTAAAATGGTAGTTTTTTCCATGTTCGGAACAATATACTTCAATGAATCAACTGCATCTGCTGAGAATTTTGAACTTTCTCTCGATACTGAATCAATTTGAACAGCGGCTTCTTTACTTTGATTTGAAAGGTTTCTAACCTCGGCAGCAACTACGGCAAAACCTTTCCCAAACTCTCCTGCTCTGGCCGCTTCCACACCTGCATTAAGTGATAGAATATTTGTTTGATAGGATATATCGTCTATTACTTGAATTCTTTCAGCAATCTCAGTTAAATAACTCAATGCTTTAAGAACTGAATCGTTTCCAAGTTTTACACTTTGATTGGTTTCATTTGTAATATTTTTAGTCTCCTCAGCATTTTCAGAATTGTTCTGTATTATTTCAACCATTTCTTCCATCGATGTTGAAATCTCTTCAAGATTACCAGCCTGCAATGCAGCTGCTTGAGCCATGCTTGATGATGCTTGCTTTATATTTGTTCCCATGTGTGAAATGGTTTCAAAACTTTGCTGAATACCGTTAATAATTTCTTCAAAGTTTTGGGATAATTCTGAAATAGAACGTGAAATTGTTCCCATTTCATCTTTTCTTGAAAGCATTTTATCTGCGACTTTAATGGTTAAATCGCCTTTTGAAACTTTTTCTAAATCACTAATAGCCTGCTTTAATGGCTTACGAATAACAAGGAAAGCATATAGGGCAACAAAAAAGATAACAACAATTCCGACAATAAGTGAGATGTGATAAGGATACAAATCGGGACGTCCAGCTGCTATTCGTGCATTTGATGCAATAAAAATCAGACTCATTACCCAGGTAAGTGTAATCTTAAATAATATAGAATTTTTAAACATCCATCTGATACAAACAAATGCAACAGGAAATGCAACAACAAGGGATACAATTGAATTCTTAATTACCGGATCCATATTTTCATCTTATGATACAACAATAACAACGAAGATAGTTCCCAAAAGTTTATTTTTTGAATTGATCAATCAAAAATTTTGGAATTTTAGGTAACGATAAAATTTCATTATGTGCATTAAGCAACGCTGCCTGGTAGGGCATTCCATATACCACAGATGTTTCTTTATCTTGAGCAACAGTATATGCTCCTGCATTTTTCATATTGAGTAAACCCTTGGCACCGTCGGCCCCCATTCCGGTTAGTATTACTCCAGTTGCTTTTGTCTTGGCAATTCTGGCTACTGAATTAAACAAAACATCAACTGAAGGGCGATGACGATTTACGGGTTCGGCATCAGTAACCGCAACTCGATAATTACCAATTGTACCTGCTAATTCCATTTGTTTACCACCTTGTGCAATAAGTACAACCCCCTGATGCAAACTATCTCTATCTTGAGCCTCACGAACTTCTAAAGCACAAATATCATTCAGCCTATTTGCAAAAAGATTTGTAAATCCTTTAGGCATATGCTGAGTAATAAGTATCCCAGGCATATTTGCAGGCAAAGCTCTTAATATATATTCAATAGCTGTTGTCCCTCCTGCCGATGCTCCAATTGCAATTATTTCATTGGTTTTAAGGATTGGTATTGGTAAAACTGTTTGATTTTTTATCGTTGATAGATCAATTAACAACTTTCTCTTTTGTACAATATTTGCCTTTGAAGCCCCTTTGATTTTTTCGCATACAAATGAATAAAAATCATATAAATTTTCATTGGATTTAAGCTTTCCTGGTTTATTAATAATATCAATAGCTCCTTTTTGGAAAGCATCCATACATACTTCTTTATTCCCCTGGGTTATACTCGAAACCATTATTACCGGAATAGGATATTGTTTCATCAGTTTGTCGAGAAACGTTAAACCATTCATATGTGGCATTTCAATATCCAGAGTAATTACATCGGGAACAATTTTCTCAATTATTTCAACTGCCTTAAAGGGATCAGCGGCAGTTCCTATAAGGTCAAGTTCAATATCCGACTCAACAGCATTCGCTAGTACTCTTCTGAAAATTACAGAATCGTCGATTACCAATACTTTTATTTTTTTATTCTTAATTGCTTCTCTCATCATTTCTACCCTAAAAATTAATATTCCTAATGTAGTCTAACTTCACATCTCCTGTATTAGGATCAAAAAGAATTTTACGTCCTAGATTTCCTCCTGTGTCTTCAAAAATTATAGGAATCTTTAATTCTTTTAGTTTTTCCAATGCAATTTCAATATTTCGTTGACCAATATTAAAGCTTGCATTATCGAGTTTTAACATACTAGCACCGCCATATACTTTTGCCGTTAATCTTCGTTTTACTGCTCCCGACAAGATGGTTTTATCATGTAGTTCAGTAACAGCAACATCGCCATAACGTACATTGGGTATTCCTTTATTCTTCCAGTTTGGAAGTAAAAAATGATTCACGCCACCTATCTTTGTGTATTCATCCCACAGTACAACAGCTACACAAGATCCCAGTATAGTAAACACTTTAGTTGTTCCTGAAACTATAGCGAGCTCCCCTTGTTTTAAATATTTTACTTTGTCCAAACCAAATGAGTCCTCTAAACCAATTTTTCTTTTAACAAATCAACAGTAAATGGCTTAACCATATAATCATCCATTCCGCTATCGTAACAACGTTTAACACTTTCTTCCGATTCGTTTGCAGTAATTGCAATTATTTTTGCTCTATGACTACCTTCTTCCTCTTCTTCTCTAATTTTAACTGTTGCTTCAGTCCCATCCATTTCTGGCATATAAATATCCATTAAAATGAATTTATACTTTTGTTTTCGACTAAGATCAATAGCTATTTGACCATTTGAAGCTACGTCGAAATCAAAGCCAATCTTAGAGATAAACATCCCCAAAACCTTCTGATTAAGTGGATTATCTTCAACCAAAAGCACACGGCCTTTTTCGTCATCTGCGTCTTCTGTTTCTTTTTTATTTGTTTTTGGCTTACTATCTAATAAGCCCTTTCCTTTTTCTATGTTGCTTTCTTTTCCTTTTGCAAATATTTTATTCAACCGTATTCTTAATTCTGTTGGATCAAAAGGTAAACGTAAAATATCAAACATGTGGTCAAGCTTACGAAGTCGGATATCAACTTTAAGCATAGGATTTACAGTAAACAATACTGGAATATTATCATAGCCAGTTTCCTTTATCAATTTTGAAATGAAGTTTAACCCCTCTTTACTATCAGATCCACAGTTAACAACAACTAAATTGAATTGAAAAGCCTTAGCTCTTAACAATCCGTTTTGTGTGGATAATGCTGTTGCTACTCTCCCACCAAGAGCTTCAAACTCTTTTTTAATTGATTCTGCAACCAAAGGTTGATTTTCAATTAATAAAACTTTTAGTTCTTTATAATCCATTTGACCTATCTATTTTTTTGTAAACACTAGGACTAACTTGTTTAATTTCTGAAGAATACTGTGAAACCGTTTCTGACAATCCAACAAACAAGTATCCTCCAGGTTTTATTTTGCTAATTAATTTATTGACTACTTCTCGTTTAGCTTTATCTTCGAAGTAAATTAATGTATTTCTACAAAAAATAACATCAAGTGAGTTATTGGGATAAGGATAATTATCGACTAAATTAAGTACAGAAAATTTGACCTTATCCTTAAGTAGTTTTACTACCTGAACTGTATTGTCTTTTACATCTTTACTTGACACAAAATATCGTCGAACAATATTAGGAGCAAGAGTTGCGATGTTTTTTTCTAGATATGTGGCTTCAGTTGCTTTTACTACTACTGCATTACTTACATCTGAAGCTAGAATAGAGAAATCAAAACCTGCGTTAAAAATTTTAAAATCATTAAGTATCATGCCCATTGTGAATGCTTCTTCTCCTGTTGAACTCCCAGCACTCCAAATTGAGAAATTTCTTTTTCCATTTTTAAAAAACTCAGGAAGTACGATATTTTTCAGAAAGTCGAAATGTTCTGATTCTCTATAGAATTCCGTTTTATGTGTTGTTAATTCATCAATCATGCATTGCAACTCACCACTTCGTTTTCCTTCAAAAGAGAATACATAATTGATATAATCGGGGAAATTATATATTTCAGATGCTTTTAACCTCTTAATCAACCTTGAGTTTACCATTACAATCTTAATTGGGCTTAGTTTAACTCCCAATTTATTCAACATGAAATCCTGAATCCTTGCAAATTCTTTTTCTTCAAGTTTTTGATTATAAATATTTAACGCATCGTTATACCCCATCATATATCATATATTCCAAATATAGTTCACATTTGCTAATGCAAATCCTATTTAGGTTTCAATTATTTTTTTTACCTATAACAATACGTTTTAAACTTTCGAAAAAGTCATTGAGTTATTAAGGCTATAGGCTTTTATGAATAAAGTTTACTATTTCAGAAATAGTATTTAACTGTGATTGATAAAAACGCTAAGTATCTAATCCTTCAATTATATTACTGTGTAATCTGTTCTTTCACAAAAAATAGACTAACCTTCTAACTCAAAATTTTCAGCTTTCAATTCAATAATCTCATCTACTGAGAAAATTTTGTCGGCATTAAGAAGAAGAATAAATTTATCGTTCAATTTAAGAACACCATTTAAGAATTCTGTTTTATTTTGTTTACCGACCGTTGGAATAGGTAGCAAATCTGTTGAACTATACTTAACTACCTCTTTCACAGCGTCAACCATTGCGCCAAGTTTAATCGACTCTCCTTCAGTTGTTATGGTAATAACAAGTACACATGTTGAATCATTAATTTCGGTTTTAGTCATTCCAAATTTAACTCGAGTGTCAATTAAAGGAATTACTTCTCCTCGCAAGTTAAAAACACCAAGCATATACTCTGGTGCTTTTGGGACTTCAGTTACAGTTTGGTACTCTAATATTTTCTCTACATGTCCTACATCTAGAGCGAAATTTTCTTTACCAAGTGTAAAAGTCAGATATGTTTCAAAAACCTCTTC
>JAQIBQ010000252.1 GCA_027859005.1 Prolixibacteraceae bacterium
TTGAATCTCCTTTCGTATTTATAAAAATGACTCCAAAAACAAACTTCTCTTTTGATCCAAATAAAATGTTTTCATTCGAAGACAAAGGAACCATCTATACCGAATTTACAGCAACCGATAATTGGGGAAAACTTAAAGTAAGCGATGGAGCACTAATTAACTCATCGTACAGTTATATATATATATCTGCGCCTTTTGAGATTAAAGGTGAAAACGCAAAAGGAAAAGATTGGGAAATGACATTGAATGAGGGATACACAATTTCACCTTATAAAGACACAGATAAATTTATTGTTACAAAGCAATAATCAATAGATCGTTAGATTTTTAGATACTAGACTTTTTGTTATTTACTCACAAAATTCACCGTGATGAAAACTTACAAAAAAACACTAGCAATCAATCACATATTAAATAATAGCGAACTTCTGATAATTAGAAAAAAGAAATAATGAAAATACTTATAACCAACGACGACGGCATAAAAGCAAAAGGAATAGCTTCTCTTATTGAAGTGGCAAAACATTTTGGCGATGTGCTAGTTGTTGCTCCAAATAAAGCACGTTCGGGTATGTCATCTGCAATAACTGTTGAAGAACCAATTCGACTTACAAAGCACGAAAGTTCAAAAGGTTTTGAATCGTATAGCTGCACAGGAACTCCCGTTGACTGTGTTAAACTTGCCTTTGATAAACTTTTAGATTCAAAACCTGATCTTATTCTTTCAGGAATAAACCACGGTTCAAACTCTTCGGTTAGTGTTCATTATTCGGGGACTATGGGTGCTGTAATCGAAGGTTGTATACACCAAGTACCGTCCATTGGATTCTCGTTATGTGATTATCATCCAAATGCCGATTTTTCACCAATGCTCCCTTTTATAAAACAAATTATTGAGCATACATTATCCAAGGGACTACCTCAAGGCACTTGTTTAAATGTAAATGCTCCAAAAGGAATTCCAACCGGCATTGAGGTTTGTCGCCAAGGCCATGGTCGTTGGATTGAAGAATTTGACAAGCGAACCGATCCTCACAATAGAGATTACTATTGGATTACTGGCTATTATAAAAACATGGATAACGGCTCAAATGATACCGACAACCACGTATTAGAAACACAAAAAATATCAGTAGTTCCTATAGTAGTAGACTTAACTAACCACGCCTTTTTAGAAGAACTTAAAAATTGGACGTTTTGAAAAAGAAGAAAAGAAGTCCTTTTTTCGATAAGCAATGGTTGGGTTTTATAATGGGATTACTTTTCCCATTGTTAATTTTCTATTTGTACTATTTAAGCAAATTTGCCGACTTGGAGTTCTTTGATTATTTACGTTCGGTTCACGAATACAAATTATTATTTAAAACCATGAGTTTGTGCGTACTATCAAACTTACCAATGTTTTATTTATTACTCCAATTTAAATACTATAAAGGAACCAGAGGTGTTGTAATGGCATGTTTTATATATGCTTTTTTCGTACTAGCCTATCGAATATTTAACTAATAATTTTTGGTAAAATGAAGTACTTTCTAATTGCAGGAGAACCATCAGGCGATATGCATGCAGCTAGTTTAATGGCAGAAATAAAAAACAACGATTCTGATGCCAGCTTTTGCTTCCTGGGAGGCGATTTAATGAAGGCCAAAGGTGGTGAACTTGTTTTGCACTATAGCAAAATGGCTTTCATGGGAATTTTACCGGTTTTACTCAACATTAGAACCATAAAAAAGAATTTCAAGCTTTGCGAAAAAGAACTAATAAAATTTAATCCCGACCTACTTATACTTGTAGATTATCCAGGTTTCAATTTACGAATGGCTAAATTTGCCAAAGTAAATGGATTCAAAACAGCCTATTACATTTCACCCAAATTATGGGCATGGAAAACTAAGAGAGTCTACAAAGTAAAAGCGTATGTCGATAAAATGTATACTATTTTTCCTTTTGAAACTGAGTTTTACAACAAATACAATTATCAAGTAAACTATGTTGGAAACCCAATTAACGACCTAATTAAAAAAGAATTACAAACACAAACAACTTTTAACGAATTTTGTAAAAGCAATAATTTAAGTTCCAAGCCAATTAT
>JAQIBQ010000290.1 GCA_027859005.1 Prolixibacteraceae bacterium
ATTCTCAATTTCATCTGCTTTAAATGCAACTATTTTTGGTGGAGCAAATATTGCCTATTCATTAGCAAAGGACGGAGAACTGCCAGATTTTTTTGAGAGAAAAGTTTGGTTTAAATCAACTGAAGGTTTGTATATTACAGCAGGACTAGGTCTTGCATTTGCCTTGTTTTTTAATTTAGGGGCAATTGCTGCCATTACAAGTACGATATTTACTGTTATTTACATTTTTGTGCTCATTTCTCATTTTAAATTACGGAAAGAGTATGGAGGGAATGGCATTCTTATTATAATAAATTTAATTATTCTTCTGGCTGTTTTTGCCGCACTAATGAAATATCAATGGGAAACTCAAAAAAATGCTTTTTATGTTAGTATCATTACATTCCTGGCAGCATTAATTGTTGAATACCTATTCAGAAAATATAAGAACCGAGAAATTAAAATTGACAATAATAGCACCAGCCCTAAGCAGCCAATATAAGTAAGCCGGTAATTAGTGGCTTATTAAAAGTTTGTACAATTAATAAAATATTTAAAGGTTTGACAAGAGTGCGGCTTCGAAATCCCAGACTTTTCAAACTGCCAAACGCTATGCTTAGTTATACAGACTGACATAGATAAACAAATGCATGAATAAAGAGAATTAGTTGAAGCATATAAATAAAACCCAAAACTCAGTAATGCATGAAAACCACTCGTATTTTCTATTTAACAACCAGTCTCTAGTTATTCTTTACATTTACTTCCTCGCAGGCTCAGGATTTAAAAAAGGAAATCAATTTCTCTCAGAAAAAATACATGCCTTTTTACAATCTTAGAAAAATAGGTAATACTTCCATTTTTCAAGGTAATACAAAGAATAAAAAATATTTCGAAGGCTGGTATTTTAAAATGGTTGCTGAAGATGGGGCATCCATTCTTAGTGTGATTCCTGGAATATCATTATCGAGTGATGGAAAGGAACAACATGCCTTTGTTCAAATAATTGACGGTGTTACCGCTAAAACCAATTATTTTTCATTTCCTATTGAGGATTTTTCATTCTCAAAAAAAGAATTTGCCATAAAAATAGGTGATAATTATTTCTCGAAAGATAGGCTTGTCCTTGATTTAAAGGACAACGAATCTACTGTTTCAGGAACAATCGAGATGTTTAATCCGGTTGATTATACATCGGGTAAATTTTTGAATCCAGGAATAATGGGATGGTATCGCTTCGTACCTTTTATGCAGTGTTACCACGGAGTTATAAGTTTAACACATCAATTAAATGGAAAACTGATTGTAAACAATGAAATTCATGATTTTAACAATGGCAAAGGTTACATCGAAAAGGACTGGGGCTCAAGCATGCCTTCAGCTTGGATTTGGATGCAAAGCAATCATTTTAACGATTCCAACACTTCGATCATGCTTTCAATTGCAGATATACCTGGGCTTGGGAAATCATTTACAGGTTTCTTAGGTTTTTTTTATCATGACAATCAGATCCATCACTTTGCTACCTATCGCCGTACTAAATTGCAACTGGAAATTGATGAATCAGATTTATTGAATATAGAAATAAAGAATAAGAAAAACACCTTTATTCTGAATGCCAGGTCAAACAATACTGGTATGTTAAAAGCCCCAGCAAAAGGCTCAATGGACCGTAGAATTCCAGAAAGCATTGATGCGACACTAAAAATCACAATGCTCGACAGAAAGGGACGCATTGTTTTTATCGACAGCACAAATATTGCTGGGCTGGAAATGGTGGGAGATTTCAAAAAGTTACAAGGCTTACTAAAATAAGGTGAGATGAGATGACAAGAGAAAATAAAAAAATGAGTTTCAATGCCACATGGTCAATGGCTGTAGGAGGTATGGTCGGTGGTGGATTTTTTTCAGTTTTAGGCGTGATAATTGGCATTGCTGGACAATGGGCTTGGTTGAGTTTTGTATTAGCAGGACTTATTGCTTTAATTTCAGTCAATTATCTTTTAAAGAATTTGAACGAACGACAAAGTGGGGAGGGATTTTCTTTTTATTATTGTGCCGATAATACTTACTGTTTCAAAACAACAAAGCTCTCGTTTGTAAACCGCTTGCCCCAAAATATAGGATAGGGGACAAGCGCAGTTTACAAATCAATCGGTTTTATTTATAAACCAGTTATTTAGTCTATTTTTTAGCAGGTTTTCGGTGGCTTATTCTTCTTCGTTCTCGTCTACAAATGGCTCGACTGTACATTCATATTCCAGGTTTGTAAAGTCGTTTTTGGTAAGCCATTTCTCTGAAATCGTTATCGAATAAATATGGGTTCCCTTGTTTTGAAAGTCCCATGCAATTCCTTCAGCCTCGGGAAAGGATTTTTTGCCCTCGAGTTGGTCGCTTAGTAAGCGCTTCATTAAATTGTTGTCTGAAAGGCCGTAACTTAGTGCTTTCAAAACGGTTTCTTTTGTTATCTCCTCTGAGGCATTGTGTTCGCCTGTTATTTCGAATTCAACGATGTTTACCTTGGCCTGGGGAAACTTTCCGTTGTAGGCTTTGTAAAGCAACTGGTTAATGTTGAATAAATTATGATGAAGGTCGATTTCTGTATAATTTTCAGAGACTTTAACCCGCAGCATTTCGTTCGAAAGATTATCAATCTGTCCTTCGGATAGTACATTCGAAAGCTTGTAGTCGAGCAGAATAGCTGCCGCCTCGTTTGGTTCAAAGTCAGAAATGGCCATAAAAAGGTATTCCTTCAATTCTGTAGTTTTTAATTGTTCCGCATCGGGGTACCCAAATCTCGTCAGCAACTCCATATAGTCGTTGTTATTCCAGGCACCTTCCAGCTCATCGGTCGATTTTACATCGATTATTTTTACTAAATACTTCATATTTTTTTTGTCTTTACTGTAACTATTCATTTAATAGTTCGTTAAATTTTTGTTGTTGTTTGATAATCAGTAATTTGCAACTAGGCATGTGTGTTTCGTAAATGACTGAATATTAGCGTTGTTCATTTTGTCTCTGTACTCATATCTAAAAATCTAACGATCTTTTGATTACTAAAAGTGAACTAAAGTTAAAAGTGACTAACGTTTATTTCTTAAAAATTGATCCATCCAATATATTGTTCAGTTAATGTGTGTATTAGCTAATTTAAATAAAATAAAATAAAACAAAAACATTTGGTAAATGATATATCATCATCGATCAACAACTCTGGGCACTGAATAGTAACGCTGTACTTATCTAACTCCCGGAATGAATAATTGTTTCATTTTTATTTAAACCCAAACTTTAAGAAATGCGATTGCAATCGCACACCAACGTAAGAAATCTATCGACGCAATAACCAGCAGATTTAATGAAAATCCTTCACAATATCATTAACACCTTGCAAAACGTAACGCGGACGATAAGCAAATTCATTGATGGTTTGTTTGGTTGAGATTCCGGACAAAACAAGGCATGTATCGATTTCTGCCTCAATGCCAGCCACTATATCCGTATCCATCCGGTCACCAATAATTATGGTGTCTTCACGCTGAACACCAAGCCTTTTCAATGCAATTCGCATCATAAGCGGATTTGGTTTACCTACGAAGTAGGCTTGTTTGCCGCTAGCCAGTTCAATGGGTGAAATAAGTGCCTTGGTTGCCGGAGCTATCCCGTTTTCAATCGGACCGGTAAGATCTGGATTTGTTCCAACCAGTTTGGCTCCATTAATGACCAGATTTACTGCCTTTTCAATCATTTCGTAACTGTACGACCTGGCTTCCCCCATAACTACGTAATCCGGGTCGATGTTATTACTTGAATATCCGGCATCGTAAAGCGCATTGATAAGCCCGGCTTCACCAATAATGTAAGCAGTGCCATTTGGTTTCTGGCTTTGAAGAAAGGACGCAGTTGCCAGAGCACTTGTATAAAAATGTTCGGGTCCCACATCAAGTCCCATACGTGCTAATTTTCCCTGAAGTTCTTTGATGGTTCTCTCACTGGAGTTGGTCAGAAAAACGTATTTCTTGTTTTCATCTTTTAACCAGTGTACAAATTCCTTTACGCCGTCGAGAATCTTATTCCCATGATAAATTACTCCATCCATATCACAGATGAAGCCAGATTTGTTCCGTATATTTTCTACGATTGATTTTTTAGCCATCTCTAATTTGCTTTAATTATGCTTTTACTGATTATGCATATATTGCCTTAATATACAATCTTTAAGGGTATTATCCACTTATCTGCTTGCTTTTTTTTAACTTAATATCTGTTGTCTGCAATTGATTTGGTGTTGAGGCTTTTAACAGTGGAATGATGTAACACATTTTCAAAATTGTGTAAGATTCTCTTACTGAAAACTCCTGATCTTTGCATAAGAGATTAATCTACTAACAAGATAAAATTATCCGTGCTTTTGTTTCTTATTATTCTGTTTTTGCTCTTTATTATGATGTTAGCATGTTGTGTTAGAGGGGCTTGGGGAGTTAAAGCCAATTGCGCTAATTATTGGCAAGAAAAATATAAAAGAGAGTGATGGCCATGAACAATTTTTATCCCTATGGGGGGAAATAAAAAAAGCGGTTTTAGCCCGCATCATTCATAAATAATGCCTGTATCCGTCAGCGACTAAGATACTCGATGCTGGTTTCTTGATACTTGTATGGATTTGTAGTTTAAGTGAAATTTGTTTTTTGGGATTTAGATACTCGATAAGACGTGATACTCAAATACTAATATCTAACTAACGTGAGTTCGATCTAAACATTTCTCTTAGTGGTTTATTTACAGGTTACTACATAATTTATTGTTGGTTATTAGTCATTAGGAAAATTAAATGTAGAGTCAATAAATGACTTTTTTCTAATGACAATTGACTCGTCAGTTCTGCCATAACCGAAGAATTTATTTTTATTATCTGAATTTCAATATTATACTATTTTTCCTTATATCGAGCTGACGTTGACTATTGATTGGTTACAAATGGCTAATGTGTGAATGATGTAACATTTTATTTAAGTTATGTAAAACTATTCACGATAAGGTGCTCACCTTTGCTATATTATTAATAGTACTAAAATTTACCAATCATGGGAAAATTTGAAATTTTAAAAAGAAAAGATGACAACTTTATGTTTAACCTAAAGGCTTCAAATGGCGAAATTATTATGACAAGCCAGGGC